>JBKJUI010000195.1:0-17697 GCA_046590775.1 Acidimicrobiales bacterium | reverse complement strand
TGGTCAACGGCGGCGCATGGGGAGCAACTGATATCATCTGACTACTGATCAGAAGGTTGGGGGTTCGAATCCCTCCGAGCGCACCACAAACCCCCAGGTCAGGGCGTTGCGGCGCCGCAGCCAGGGCCCGAGCAGAGAGGGGGAGGGCGGCTGGTCACAGAATGGTCACAAGCGGTCGCAGAGCGAAGGTCGTTGACCTCCGGCGGGAGCCTGGAGGCCTGACGTCGTCCCCCGCCCGAACGAAGGAGGGAACCGGCCGCCGTTTGGTGCGCGCCGAATCGGCAGGTGTGAACAGTCCAGTGCCAGGGCGGACGGCGCATCCTCTGCGCCGGCTGCTTCGACGTTCGAGAGGATGCCGCGCCAGGTCAGTCCTCCTCGGTTGCGGGGCGCCCACTTGGGCGAGGATCGAGACGTCTTCTGTCAGCATGCGAGACGGGACCTGCCTGCGGGCTCCCGGCAGTGCTGAAGATGATCTATGCGTAGGCGGCGGCGCCTGGGTACGCTGCCGCCGCAGTGAGCTTCCTGAGCGAGAGGAGGGCGTCCCCGATGGCACATCGCTGAGCTGACGTCGCTCTCGCCCGGTCGGGCGAGTCCCCCGTTTCCGGTTCCCGCCTCCCTCTTCTGTAGCGGCGGCTCGCCGAACTGCGGTCGCCCCTTGCTGGCGTGCCGCATCTTCCTTGGGGGACGTCATCTCAAGTCCGCCAAGCCGCAATCGCGGCGCGTCTGAACGCATTTGCAAGCGACGACGAGAGGATCAAACCATGTACGAGCACTCCTGTAAGAACGCGGGCGCAGACGGCTGCGGCTTCAAGACCAAGGCTTCGACAGAAGGCGACCTCAGGGCCGCATTGGAAGCGCACGTGAAGGCCAGGCACAAGGTGAACGGCCTGACCGAGACCATCTACGGCTACCTGCGGGCCACCGCCGCCCGATGACGACACGCCCTGAGGGATCGGAGACAAGGTCCCTCAGGCCTCTCGGGGAGGCAAGCGGCGGCCACGAGGCCGATGACCGGTGGGACGCCGGCGACATGGGCTGCGGCGAGCTGGTTATGCAGCTCCGCCGCCGGCTTGCCGCCATGGCGCCTGGCTCGCTGTTCGAGCTGGTGGCGCAGGATCCCGGCGCACCCGAAGACCTCCCCGCCTGGTGCCGCCTGACCGGGCATGGCCTGGTGGCATCGAAGCATCCCCTCTACCTGATCCAACGACGAATGGAGACATGACATGACAGGCACGTTCTGTGTTTCGGTGACCAACGCCCAGAGCGACCCCGACCGGGCGACCGTGGGGTTCGTCGTGGCCAACGCGGCAGCCGGCTCGGACCAGCAGACGACGGTGTGGCTCTCCACCGAGGGCGCCCGCCTGGCCGTCGAAGGCTACGCCGACGACATCCACGAAGAGGGCTTCTCCCCCCTGAAGGACCTCATGGCCAACTTCGTCGAGGCCGGCGGCACCATCTGGGTCTGCTCCCCGTGCTTCAAGAAGCGAGGCTTGGACGAGAATGCCCTCGTCAAGGGGGCAACCATCGTCGGCGGAGCCAAGCTGGTGGAGCTGTTGGCCGGCGGCACGCCCTGCGTCACCTACTGAGCGTCTGCCGGTGAGTCGACCCAGGACACACCCCTACGAGCCGCACGTCGCCTTTGACGGCGGGGAGCTCGACTGCGGGAACGGGCTTCTGCTCCTGATCCGCAAGCACATCGACCCCTTGGCGGCCGGTGAGCTCTTGGAGATCCTCTCCATGGAGGCTTCGGTCGAGGAGGACCTGCCGGCTTGGTGTCGGCTCACCGGCAACCAGATGGTCAACATGTGGCGCACCGGCCGCCAACGCAGCTTCCTGGTCAGCAAAGGCCCGTTCACCCCACCGCCCGACCACGCCGAGGCGCCCCCGGCCGACCGGTCCGACGAGGTTGTCGTGGGCCGCAGAGGGCGCCGGCAGGCGCCCATCACCCAACCGGTCGTGATCCCGACGATCCCGGCGAGCCTGCCCTCGCCTGCTCCGGCGCCACCCATCGCCCCGTTGTCGGTCATGGGGGTCGGGAGCTGGCCCCGGCCCCGTTGGCTGCTGCGGGCGTTGCACGAGCACCTCGAGACGAGACTCGACGAAGCAGAGTTCGACGAGAGCGCCGATGACGCTGTCCGCCTGGCCGTCGACGCGCAGCTGCGGGCCGGGGCGGACGTGGTCACCGACGGCGAGCAGCGCCGGGACAACTACTCGAGCTTCGTCGGCGGGCTCCTGGAGAACTGCCAGCTGATCCCGGTCACCGACCTGCTGCCCTACGTCGACGACCCGGCCCAGTTCGAAGCCGAGCTGGCCGCCCTCGACGTGCCCGCCGGCCAGGTCCGCCACCCGGCGGTGTTCGGCCCGCTCGGCCGGGGGAGGCCCCTGGCCGTCCACGAGGCCCGGTTCGTGCAGCGCCTCACCGACAAGCCGGTCAAGGTGAGCCTCCCCGGCCCGTACCTGCTGACCCGGACGATGTGGATGGAGTGCATCTCGGACCGGGCCTACGACGACCGCGAAGACCTGGCCCGCGACATCGTCCGCGTCCTGCGCGAAGAGCTGCACCACCTCCTCGCCGCCGGGGTTGCCATGGTCCAGCTCGACGAGCCCGTCCTGACCGAGGTCGTGTACGGCACCCCCGGCCAAGGAGGCCGCACGTTCATGTGCGGCGCCCTCGGTGAGCGGGGAAGCGTGGCCGACGAGCTTGCCTTCGCCCAAGGTCTCCTGCAGGACCTGACCACCGGTCTCCCCCCGGAACGGCTGGCCCTGCACGTCTGCCGGGGGAACTGGACCCCGGACGAGGCTTTGGCCCTCGCCGGCGACTACCGGCCCCTCGTCCCACTGCTGTCGTCGCTGAACTTCGGCACCTACGTGCTCGAGCTGTGCA
Source organism: Acidimicrobiales bacterium (assembly GCA_046590775.1). Lineage (GTDB taxonomy): Bacteria > Actinomycetota > Acidimicrobiia > Acidimicrobiales > JAUJNH01 > JAUJNH01. Next base: position 14,813 of record JBKJUI010000195.1, on the reverse strand, counting down.
CGCCAAGAGCCGGGGAGATCGACGTCCTGTCCACACTCCCCGACGACCGCCGCATCGGCGTCGGCCTGGTCAACCAGAAGGACCAGGCCGTCGAGCCGGTCAAGGCGGTGACCGACCGGGCCCGACGAGCCGTCGACCTGTTCGGCGCCGAACGGCTGCTGCTCAACCCCGACTGCGGCTTCGCCACCTTCGCCGACAACCCCATCGTCAACGCTGAGATCGCTGAGGCCCACCTGGCCGTCCTCGTCGCCGCCCGCGACCGGCTCACCGGCTCGTGACCCTTCCCGGCCGCCGCACGACCTTCACCCGCTCAACCTTTTAGCACCACGACCGGAGAGGCACCTGATGACCACACCGACACCCATCACCCGGAGGCGCCTCCTCCAGGCGGCTGGCACCTTGGCGTTGGCCGGGGCCGGCGGCCTCGGTCTCGCCGGGTGCGGCGACAACGAGACTGCCACGCCCGCCGCGCCGGGAGGCTCCGGGAGCGCGCCGACAAAGGCAAGGCCGACCATGCTCCGCTTCGGCGTCGGCCCGCTGCTGCCCACCACCACCGACACCAAGGCGGCGTACGCGCCGTTCTTCGACTGGTTGGCCGGGCAGCTCGGCGTCCAGCACGAGCTGACCGCCGTCGACTCCTGGGGCGGGATCTCGGTGGCGTTGGGCGCCGAGCAGCTCGACCTGGCGTGGATGGGCCCGTTCGGCTACGTCCTGGCCAACGAGCGTGCCGGGGCCGAGGCGATCGCCACGGTGAAGTACGACGACAAGCCGATCTACCACGCCATCGTGGTCGGCAAGCCCGACGTCGTGGTGAACACCTGGCCCGACGACGCCAAGGGCAAGTCGATCTCATTCACCGAGGTGTCCTCTACCTCCGGGTGGCTGGTACCCACGTTCTGGCTGAAAGAGCGGGGCATCGACCCCAAGACCTACTTCAAGTACATCGAGGGGGCCTCGCACCCGGCGAACGAGCTGGCCGTGGTGTCGGGCCAGGTCGACTTCGCCACCGACTTCGACCGGCAACGCAACGCCATGATCGCCACCGGCAAGCTGAAGGAGACCGACAACAAGGTCGTCTGGACCTCCGACCCGATCCCCAACGACGCCATCGGCCTCCGCAAGGGCTTCGACCCCGCCCTCATCGAGGAGATCCGCACCAAGCTCCTCTCCCTGACCAAAGAACAGGCCCAAGGGGTCCTGCCTCCCCGGTACACCGGGTTCGTGGCCGCCTCGAACGACAGCTACAAGCCCATCCGTGACGCGGCGGTGTCCCTGGACGCGTTGAAGCGATGAGGAGTGGCTGAACCGTCGGTCCAGCCCGACGCAATCGTCGCCACCGGCCCCCCACCGGCGGCCACCGGATCCGCAGTCCACGGCCGGGCTGGGCGGTGGAGATGGCGGCGGTGGGCCGTCGGCGTCATCGTCGGTGTTGCGTACGTGGTCAGCTACCGGCTGACCGATGTCGACCTCGGCCGGCTCGTGGCCGGCCTTTCGACCATGGGCGGCTGGGCCGCCAAAGCCTGGCCGCCCACGGCCAGAGAGTTCCCGGTCATCCTGCAACGAACCGGTGAGACGGTGGCCATCGCCCTGATCGGCACGACCCTGGCCGCCGCCATCGCCCTGGTCCTGTGCGTTCCCGCCGCCCGGAACCTCACCCCCCACTGGTTGCCGCGGCTACCAGCCCGCCTGGCGCTCAACACCCTCCGGGGCGTCGACTCGTTCGTCTTCGCCCTTCTGTTCGTGGCCGCCGTCGGCCTCGGGCCGTTCGCCGGGATGCTTGGGATCGCCTTCCACACCAGCGGCAGCATCGGCAAGCTCTTCGCCGAGGCCATCGAAGGCCTCCCACGAGGACCGTTGGAAGCGGCCGAGCTCACCGGTGCCAGCCGCCGGAAGATCGTCTCCTACGCCGTCGTCCCCGACGCCCTGCCGTCGATGGCGTCGGTCGGCCTGTACATGTTCGAGTTCAACATCCGCAGCTCCATCGTGCTCGGCGTCGTGGGCGCCGGCGGAATCGGACAGCAGCTCCGCAACAGCATCGAGCTGCTCGACTTCCCCCGACTGTTCACCATCGTCCTCGTCATCCTCGTGCTCGTCACCCTCGTCGACCAGCTCTCCAGCCGCCTCCGCAAGAGCCTGGCGTGATGGCCCCAGCCCTCCGGATCGGCGGCCTCACCCACCGCTACGGACTCAGGACCGTCCTCGACGACGTGACCTTCGACGTCATGCCCGGCGAGATCGTCGCCATCATCGGGGCCAGCGGCGCCGGCAAGACCACTCTGTTCCGTTGCATCACCCAGCTCGTCCGGGCCGACGCCGGCACCGTCACCCTCGGCGATTCCGATCTGTCCTCGCTCACCGGCAGCGACCTGCGGAAGGCCCGGCGAGACATGGCCCTGATCTTCCAGCAGTTCAACCTCGTCCGCCGCCTGTCCGCCCTCGACAACGTCATCGCCGGCCGACTCGCCGAGCTGCCCACCTGGCGGGTGCTCACCCGAAGGCCCGGAGGATCCGTGCGGGCCGACGCCCTGGCCTGCCTCGCCCAGGTCGGCCTGGCCGACCACGCCGAAGCCCGAGCCGATCACCTCTCCGGCGGCCAGCAGCAAAGGGTCGCCATCGCCCGCGCCCTCGCCCAACGCAGCCGGATCGTCCTCGCTGACGAACCGGTCTCCAGCCTGGACCCAACATCCTCAGCCACCGTCCTCGCCGCCCTGCGGTCCATCGCCCGCAATCAGGGCATCACCGTCCTCTGCAACCTCCACCAGGTCGATCTCATCCATGGGTTCGCCGATCGGGTCCTCGGCCTGCGCAACGGGCGCATCGTCGTCGACGTGAAAGCAGCACGGTTCGACGACGGCCACCGAGCGCAGGTGTACGAAACCGGTACAGCGGCTCCTGAAGCTCAGCCAAGCCCAACGCTGCCGCCGGTGCCCGACCCATCCGACGTCCACGTCGAGCAGATCCTCCAGGTAGCGCGGGCTGCGCTCCCACCTCGTCCCGCCGCTTCCGACCTGCCGTCCCTCCATGCGCGTGGTGCCCTCGTCGTCGACATCCGACCCGTCGAGCAGCGGGCTCGAGACGGCGAGCTGCAAGGCGCCGTCATCATCGACCGCAACGTCCTCGAGTGGCGCCTTGACCCGACATCGCCTGACCGGATTCCCGAGATCCTGGGAACCAACCGGGAGATCGTGCTCGTGTGCAACGAGGGCTACGCCTCGACCCTCGCCGCAGTCAGCCTCCAACGGCTCGGCCTCAGCAGAGCCACCGATCTCGTCGGCGGCTTCCAAGCCATCCTGGCCACGCGCACCGCGGGGATCGGATCCAGGAACCAGCCCCCGCACGATCATCTCTGACGTCCACGACGCTTGAAGCCATGGGCGGTGGCGACGGGTACCCGATGGTGGCTGCCGACGGCGGGGTGTTCTGCTTCGAACGCGCCCTTCATCGGCCGCCTGGATCCCGCCGTCCTCCGAGGCGTCCGAGCCGTCGGCACTGCCGCCCATCCCGGCGGTGCCGGCCACTGGGTCCTCGCCATCCGCTGAGCCCAGGGCCCGGGACAGAGCCAGACGGGGGTGGGAGACGCCGTTGTCGATGGTCGGCCGACAGCGTTACATTGGAGCGGATACAGGAGGTGGGATGTGGCCAGGGAGCAGGGCTACGCCCCTGACAAGGTCAAGCGGCTCTTTCTGAGCTTGACCTGACCAGGGTGACCCTTCCCGCTGGTGGTGTCGACGTCGTCGTCGGCGCCGGCCACAACGGTCTCATCGCCGCCTGCTACCTGGCCCGGGCCGGACGCCAGGTCCTGGTCCTCGAGGCCCTCGATCGTCCCGGGGGCGGGTCCCGCACGGAGGAGACGGTGCCGGGCTACCGGTTCGACCTCCACTCCGCAGCGCACAACATCATCAACATGACCGACATCCCTGAGGACCTCGACCTCGCCAGCGTCGGCCTCGACTACCTGGAGATGGACCCGTTCTCCATCGCCGTGCACGCTGTCGGTCGTCGGGTCCGGTTCTTTCGGTCCGTGGACGCCACCGTCGACTCGATCGCCGAGGAGTCGCCGGCAGAAGCCCAGGCGTACCGGCGGTTCATCGACAAGGCGACGCCGATCGTGCGCACGATCCTTCCAGCCATTCGCGGTGACGTCTCCCCCAGGGTGCTGCCCGGCCAAGCCGCCAACCTGGTCCGGGCGTTGCGCCACCAACCCCTGACCACCGTCCGGGACGCCATCAGCCCCTACCACTCGCTGCTGCAGCGGTGGCTGCCGTCCGACCTCACCCGCGGGCCGGTCGCCGCCTTCGCGGCCCACGCCGGCGTCGGCCCCACCGTGCCCGGCGGCGCCCTGTTCGCCTTCTGGCAGGCCGCCTACCACCTGTTCGGCCAGTGGCACGGCCGCGGCGGCGCCCAGAACCTCACCGACGCCCTCGTGGCCCGCCTCGCCTCCCTGGGCGGGGAGGTCCGCTGCTCGGCCCCGGTCGAGCGGATCGAGGCGCCCGCCGGTCAGGTCCGGGCCGTGGTCCTCGAAGGCGGTGAGCGGATCCCCACCGGGAACGTGATCACCGCCATCAACCCCCAGACCGCGCTGCTCCACCTGCTCGACCCTCCCCTCGGCGGCGACGTCGGCGCCGACCTCGCCGCCGCCCGCCGCTCCAACGTCGTCCAGGCCCTGGTGCACGTGGCCACAGACCGGCTCCCCGCCTACCCCAACAGCTGCAGCGGTGACTGGAACGGCCTGCAGAGCTACGTCGACCACCTCGACGACCTCACCAACGCCTGGAACCAGTCCGAAGCCGGCCACCTCCCCGACCCCCTCCCTCTCTACGCCTTCTCCCCCTCCGCCCTCCACGAGAGCCTCGCCCCGCCTCGACACCACACCATCTACCTGGCCTGCCCCGCCGCCCCTTCCACCATCAAGGGTGGCTGGCCGTCCCGTCGGGACGAGTTCGTCGAGGCCAGTCTCGCCACCCTCGAGAGCCGGGCCCCCGGCTTCCGGAACAGCATCCAGGGGCTCGCCGCCTGGACCCCCGACCAGATGGAACAGGTCGACCGCTGGCCGGGAGGCCACCCGATGCACCTCGACATCGCCCTCGACCAGCTCGGACCGTTCCGGCCCACCAAAGCCCTCGGCCGGTGGCGCACCCCGATCAACGGGCTCTACATCTCCGGCGCCGGGACCAACCCGGCCGGCGGGATCGCCGGCACCCCCGGCCGCCAAGCCGCCCGGACCCTCCTGTCCGACCAGCGATGACGGGAACAGCTCCTTCCCGCCCGGATGACATCGCCAGTGGTCTCTGCGGCGCACATCGACGGAGTCGGTCACTGCGTCGGCCGGCAACGGTTGACTCCCCGCTGAAGCCTCCCGGTCGACCTTCCAGCCCTCGAGGTCGGCGATGCTGAAGCGCCTGGGGTGGGTCTTTTCGACCAGGTTGTGACTCGGCTTGCACAACAGTCAGATGGGCAAGGCCCGGCGCTCGCCGTCGGACATGTCCTCGACGCGGCGGTTCCGTGGCTGGCGTCGCGGGTGTGGGCGATCTGGGAGTTGAGGAGGGCTCCCCGTCGATGAAGTCGATGGTGGGGGCGGCCCTGCTGCCGACGTCGGTGGCGCCGCCGGCGTGGATCGCCACCAGGTGTCGTCGACCCGAAGCGGGTCCCGACCGAGCCACTCGAATCCTGCCGGCTATCCTATGAGAGGGTCCTTCAGTACGAGAGTGCGGGAGTAGGGCGGGCAATGACGTTCGTGCAGGTCATCGAGTTGAGGACGACCCGGCCGAGTGAGGTCGAGGCCCTGATCGACGACTGGCTGGTCAGTACCGAGGGGCGTCGGAGCCTGCTGGCGAGACCGGGACCGGCCAGACACGACGTCCAGCTCGTCGAGTTCCCTTCCTACGAGGCGGCCATGGCCGCCTCGGCTCTGCCCGAGACAGCCGCGATCGCCGAGCAGCTTTCCGCGCTCTGCGACGAGCCGCTTAGCTTAGGGTGCGCGATCTCGACGTCGACCGCGAACACCGAATGGAGCACAAGGAGAGCGTCATGAGCCGTAAAGTCGCCGATTGCCGGGACTTTCCCAGCGAGTCCGGTTGCACACTCACCATCGCCGGCGAGGAGGCCGAGGTCATCGCTGCCGCCGCCCACCACGCGGCCCTGGTGCATGGACACCAGGACAGCGACGAGCTCCGGGCGTGGCTGAGCCAGAATCTGAAGGACGAGATGCCGGCCGGCACCTGAAGCCGAGGGGCTCGCCCCTGGCCCCTCGCCTGGCGCGCTTACCTGGCACGGGGTTCTGGGTCCTGGACTTCACGGCCGCCTTTGCCCGGGGGTACGGCCCCTGATCGACCGTGATGATTGGCAGCTGATCAGGCCGAGCAGCCTCAGCATGGAGAGGCCGGCCGTGATGAGGCGTCCGGGTCTCAGCAGGCTCAGCTCCCCGTGCCGCGGGCGGCGTCGTCGCCGCCGGAACGCGCTCTGATGGCCGTCCTGAGTTCCCGCAGTGTCCGTCGCCTACTAGCGGGAACCGCTCCCTCGCCTTCGGAGCCTCCTCGCCCTTCTGCCGGGCTCGACCCTGTCCCTGCCGTGAAGCGCTGGTGGGGCGGGGATCGCTGCGGTGGGCGCCGTACGCTGGGCGGCCGTGGCGGACCCGTTATTGGGGGCGATGGTCGGGCCGTACCGGGTGGAGTCCGTCCTCGGGCGGGGCGGCATGGGCGTCGTGTACCGGGCGGTGGACGAGCGGCTCGGGCGGACGGTCGCCCTGAAGCTGGTGGCGAGCGACCTGGCGGCCAACGACACCTTCGTCCAGCGGTTCCTGGCCGAGGGCCGGGCGGCGGCGGCGGTGGAGCACCCGAACGTGGTGCCGGTCTACGACGTGGGCGAGCACGAGGGCCGGCCGTGGCTGGCCATGCGGATGGTGGACGGCCAGAACCTGGCCGAGCTGCTGGGAGCGGGCCCGCTGGAGCCGCGTCGGGCACTGCGGCTGGTCGGGCAGGTGGCTGCCGCGCTGGATGCCCTGCACGCCCGAGGCCACGTCCACCGCGACGTGAAGCCGGAGAACGTGCTCGTCGCCTCCGGCGACCACGTCATGCTCTCCGACTTCGGCCTGTCACGGGCGGTCCAAGGCGCCCGCCTCACTCAGGCCGGCGGGTTCGCCGCCTCGCCGGCGTACGCCTCGCCCGAGCAGCTGCAGGGGGCCGGCGTCGGCCCGTCGGGGGACGTGTACGCCCTCGCCGGCGTCCTGTTCACCTGCCTGACGGCGCAGGAGCCGTTCCCCCGGCCGGACGTGCTGGCCGTGCTGATGGCGCACGCCTCGGCTCCACCGCCGCGCGTCACCGACCGGGTCCCCGAGCTGCCGCCGGCCGTCGACGACGTGATCGCCCGCGGGATGGCCAAGGCGCCGGCCGAGCGGTTCGCCTCGTGCGGTGAGCTGGTCGAGGCGGCCGAGACCGCTCTCCTCCACTCGGCCAGCGCCCCGACCCTCGTCGGCCACGTTCCGACCCTCGTCGATGCCGCACGGGCTTTCGCTCCGCCTCCGCCCCAGTCATCCACCCTCATCGTCCCGGGAGCTCCTCCGGCACCCTGGGCCCGGGCCGACGCGCCACCGGCCGCCGCTCGGTCGCGGTGGCGGCCCTGGCATGGCCTGGTGGCCGTCGTCGTCGTCGTCGGTCTCCTCGGTGCCGGTGCGATCGTGGCCATGGCGGGGCGCGACTCCGGCGGCGGCTTCGATCCCGACGATCTCTCGGGCACGCCGCCGGAGGTCGGCATCGACCACTGGCACGTGGCCTACGGCGTGTACATCTGCGATCGCTGGCTGGACCCCGTGCTGGACCAGACCGATCCCGAGGGGATCCACAGCCACGCCGACGGCATCATCCACGTGCACCCCACCTCGGGCACGGCCAGCGGCCCGAACGCCAGGTTCGACAAGCTCGTCGAGGCCATCGGCGCGACGGTCGACGAGACCAGCTTCACGTGGCCCTCGAGCGGCGGCCCGACGACGGAGACGCACGGCAACGGTGAGAGGTGTGGGGACAAGCCGGCCAAGGTCATCAGCTACTACGACGGGTCCGAGCGCTACGACCGGGCCGGCACCATCCGCTTGTTCGACCGGGGGAAGCTGGTCCTCGCGCTCGTGCCGGAGGACACGCCGTACGAGGCGATCGGCGATCCGCCGAGCACGCCCGGGCTTGACGACCTCGACGACCTCGCACCGCCGCAGACCACCCCCTGACACCCAGCCGGGCCGCTCCCAGTTTCGCCGCCGGGGTTCCGGCGAGCCAAGGGGCATGGACGCCATCACGTTGCTCAAGCAGGGCCACAAGACAGTCAACGCTTCCGCTAAGTACGAGAAGCGGGGAGACAGGGCCTACGTCGCCAAGCGGGCGGTGGTCGACGGGGACCTGAAGGACCACTCGCTGCTGCTGCTCCGTTGCCGCGGCGGCGATGCCGCACGCGCCTCCTGCATGAGCGGTTGGTAGGTTCCGGGACGTGGCGAAGAAGAAGGGGAACAGCCAGCAGGCGCGGGCGCGGAAGATCGCGCAGGCACGGGCGGCCGCAGAGGCGGCGCGTCGTCGGCAGATCCGCACCCGCAGGCTGAGCATCGCCGCCGTCGTGGTCGTCGTCGCCGCCGTCGGCGTGCTGGCCATCGTGAGGATCAGCGGCGGCGACAGCGGAACTGACGTGGCCTCTTCCTCCTCGACGTCGACGCCCACCACGGCGGTGGCGTCGGCTGCGGACAAGCCCTGCGTGCCGGTGGCCGATCCGCTGCCCCCCGGGGCTCCTGAGGTGCCGGTGAAGGTGGGGCCACCGCCCACGGCGCTCGTGACCGAGGACCTCAAGCCGGGCACTGGCGCGGTGGTCACCGCCGAGCAGACCCTGAACGTCAACTACATCGGCGTCTCCTGCTCGAGCGGGAAGATCTTCGACTCGTCCTACAAGGGCGGGAAGCCGATCGACCTTGCGCTGACCAGCGTCATACCCGGCTGGCAGAAGGGGATCCCGGGCATGAAGGTAGGCGGCCAGCGGCTCCTCGGGATCCCGCCGGGCGACGCCTACGGCGACAACCCGAGGTCGAAGGACATCGCACCCGGCGAGACGTTGTGGTTCGTCGTCGAGGTGGTCGGCGCCAAGGCGGCGGCGCCGCCTCCCGCCCCAGCGCCCTGAGCTTCGCTACGGCACGGGCAGCGAGCCCAGACGCTGCTCCAGGAACTGCCGCTCAGCGCCGTTGGTGACGAGGGCCAGGGCGGCGTCGTAGGCGTCGGCCGCCTCGGGGTGGCGGCCGAGGCGTCGGAGCAGGTCGGCCCGGGTGGCGTGGAAGAGGTGGTAGCCGCCGAGGTCGAGGGGTTCGACGGCGGCCAGGGCGGCGGCCGGCCCGTGGAGCTCGGCCACGGCCACGGCCCGGTTGAGGGCGACGACCGGCGTGGGCGAGAGGGCGAGCAGCTGGTCGTACAGCTGGAGGATCTGGCGCCAGTCGGTCCGGTCGGCGGTCGGGGCGTCGCTGTGCACCGCGTTGATGGCGGCGTGGAGCTGGTACGGGCCGGGATGGTTGCGGCGGATGCAGGCGGCGACGACGGCCAGGCCCTCGTCGATCAGGTCCCGGTCCCAGCGCGACCGGTCCTGGTCGGCCAGCAGCACGAGCTCGCCGCCGGCTCCGGTCCGGGCGCGCCGGCGGGCCTCGGTCAGCAGGAGGAGGGCGAGGAGGCCGAACACCTCAGGTTCGTCGGGCATCAGGTCGGCGAGCAGCCGGGCCAGCCGGATCGCTTCGCGGCACAGCTCGGCCCGGACCAGCGCATCACCGCTGGTAGCCGTGTAGCCCTCGTTGAAGACGAGGTAGACGACAGCGAGCACCGGCCGGAGCCGGTCGGGGAGCTCGACGTCGCCCGGGACCCGGTAGGGGATGCCGGCCGCCCGGATCTTGCGCTTCGCCCGCACGAGCCGCTGGGCCATCGTGGCCTCGGGAACGAGGAAGGCACGGGCGATCTCGCTCGTCTCGAGGCCGCCGAGCAGGCGGAGGGTGAGCGCCACCTGTGCGGAGGGAGCGAGAGCGGGGTGGCAGCAGGTGAAGATCAGGCGGAGGCGGTCGTCGCCCACGGGGCCCACCTCCAACGGCTCGTCGCGATGGTGGACCAGCGCCGCCTGGGCGTGGCGGTCGTCGCGGGAGGCCTCGCGCCGCAGCCGGTCGATGGCCCGGTTCTTGGCCGTGGTGACGATCCAGCCGCCGGGGTTGGGTGGTAGCCCCGCCGCCGGCCAGCGCTGCACGGCCACGACGAACGCTTCCTGGACCGCCTCCTCGGCGAGGTTGATGTCGCCGAAGAGGCGGACCAGCGTGGCCACGGCACCGCCGAACTCGTTCCGGAAGGTCTGCTCGACCAGCGCGTCGGCGCTGCTCACGCCGTCAGGCCCCGGGGTCCTCCTGGAAGGGGCGCACCTCGACCGGGCTCTTGCAGGCAGCCGCACCCCTCGCCGCCAGGGCTAGAGCGGCGTCGAGGTCGGGGGCCTCGACGATCCAGAAGCCGCCGAGCTGCTCCTTGGTCTCGGCGAACGGGCCGTCGGTGGTCAGCACGTCGCCGTCCTTGACCCGCACCACGGTGGCGGTGTCGGCGGGGTGGAGCCCTCCGGCGAAGACCCAGGCGCCCTGCGCCTGGAGGTCGGCGTTGAAGACGTCGACCGCTTTGTACGCCTGCTGCATGTCCTCGTCGGACGGAAGCTCCTCGCCCTCGACCATGTGCACGGCAAGCAGGTACTGCGTCATCGGGATCTCCTCTCGGCTGGGGCTGGCACGGTACCGAGCCCTCACCCTCTCCCACGAACGGGGAACCTGGCAATCGACACCCCCGCACAGATTCCTCCCGAAGGGCATCAGGCCCGTTCGAGGACGGCACCGACGGCGGCGTCGTGGGGCGCCGGTGGCTGCTGGTCCCAGTCGAGGAGCTCGCCGCAGTCACAGCGCAGCACCACGAGGTGACGCCCGCCGCCGGTCGAGGCGAAGCGGACGATGCGGTCGGTGGAGAGCAGCACGCGGCGCTGGCAGGCCGGGCAGTGGGGAGCGAACATGGCGACCTCCTGGGTCACGGCCCAGCCTCCCCTTCAGCGCTTGCCCCGTCACCAGCCAATGCGCCAGTATTGGATCGTGGATCTTCAGACCACTTGCGGGCCAATGTGAAGGTGATGCAGAGCGAGGAGCTGGCCACGCTGCTCTCGGGTTGGGCCGACGCCACCCACGGCACGTTGGCCCAGCAGCTCGCCCGGGCCCTGCGTGGCGCGGTGCAGTCGGCGGTCCTGGCCGACGGGGCCCGCCTCCCGGCTGAACGGGCGATGGCCGACGCCCTCTTGGTGAGCCGATCAACCGTGACCGCCGCCCTGGACGAGCTGCGAGCCGACGGGACGGTGGTGTCCCGCCAGGGCAGCGGCACCACGGTGCGCAACCAGTCGGCGCGGACCACCGCCGGCACCCGGATCGCCGAGCACTTCTTCTCGACGCCCGGCATCGACCTCGCCGCCGGCAATCCCCCCGACGCCTCCCACCTGCCCCCCATCCGCGTCGACGTGGCCGCCCTCCTGGCCGGTGGCGGCGGGCCCGGCGTCCAGCCTCTCGGCCTTCCGGCGCTGCGGGCCGCCCTGGCCGACCGGCACGCCCAACACGGCCGGCTCACCGACCCGGGCCAGGTGCACGTCACCGCCGGCGCCCACCAGGCCGTCGCCCTCGCCGTCGGCGCCCTGGCCGGACGCGGCACGCCCGTCGCCGTCGAGGACCCCAGCTACCCGGGGATCTTCGACATCGTCGACGCCATCGGCGCCTGCCCCGTCCCGGTCCGCACCGACAGCGCCGGCATGGTGCCCGAGGACCTCGACCGTGTCCTGGCCGAGCACCGGCCTCCCGTCCTCTACCTGCAGACCGGGCCGCACAACCCCACCGGGCGGGCGCCGGCCCCCGCTCGGCTGCGGGCCCTGGCCAGCGTCCTCGACGGGCACGCCACCACGGTGATCGAGGACTGCGCCCTGGCCGACCTCACCTTCGCCGGCCGGATCCGCCCCGAGCTGGCCGACCTGTGCCGCCGGGCGGTCGTCGTCAGCGTCGGGTCCTTCAGCAAGGTGGCGTGGGGCGGGCTGCGCATCGGCTGGCTGCGGGGCCCGGCGCCCTTCGTAGAGCGCACCATGTACCTGCGGCTGGCCAACGACCTCGGCCCGTCGGTGCCGGCCCAGCTCATCGCCCTGCAGCTGGTTCCCCACCTCGACGATCTGGCCGCCCGGCGCCGGGCCACGCTGGCGGGCTCCGTCGAGCGGGCCGTGGCCCGCCTCGCAGTCGACCTGCCGGACTGGCAGATCACCGAGCCCGCCGGTGGATCGGTCCTGTGGGCCGAGCTGCCGGTCGCCGACACGGGCGCCTACGTGCTGCTCGCCGGCCGTCACGGCGTGCACGTGGCCCCCGGCAGCATCGCCACCCCGACCCGCTCGGCCAGCTCCCGACTGCGCATCTGCGTCGACCGGCCCTGGGCCACGGTCGAGGAGGGCATCCGCCGCCTTCAGCTGGCCTGGCACGAGCTCGACACCACCCCCCACCCGGTCCTGGGCTGAGCGCGTCCGGCTCGACCGGTCGCTGACCGGCGACCCGCCGTTCGACTGCGGCCAGCGCCGTCTGGCCCGGGGGAGAGGGTGGCCCCGGTCGTCGTCGACGATCGGGACCAGGTCGGCCGCGTCCAGCTGTCGGGTCACCGGAGGCGAAGGCTGGTGGGAAAGGTGGAGGCCGGGGTAGAGCCAAGGGGCCAGACACCAGGAGGTTTGCATGTTCGAGAGCGTTGGCCGGGACGAGGTTCGCAGGCTGGTCGAGGACGGGGCGCAGGTGGTCGAGGTCCTCGAGCGCCGGCAGTACCGCCTCGCCCACCTGCCCGGCGCCGTGCACATCCCGGCGTGGGAGATGACCCGGGAGCGGGCGCAGGAGCTGGACCCCGAGCGGCCCATCGTCGTCTACTGCTTCGACAACCTCTGAGATCTGAGCCCCCGAGCAGCGTGCCTGCTCGAGCTCTACGGGTTCACCCAGGTGTACGACTACGTCGACGGCAAGGTGGACTGGATGGCCTTCGGGCTCCCCGTCGAGGGTGAGGAGGGCGCCTTCCTCGGCGAGCAGGTGTCCGAGGTGCCGACGTGCGCGGCCACCGGCACGGTGGCCGCCGCCCGGCTGGCTCTCGAGGAGGCCGGCGCCGCCGTGGTCGTCGTCGTCTACGGGGAGGGGATGGCCGTCGGCTCGGTCGACGCCGAGGCGCTCGAGGGCGTCGCCGACGACGTGCCGATCCTCGACGTCCTCCGCCCCGTCCCGAGCACCGTCCGACCCAGCGTGACGGTTGCCTCGGTGGCCGAGGGCGGAGGGGGCGAGCGCCTGGTCACCACCTCGGACGGCCGGCTCCTCGGCCGAGCGGAGGTCGAGGCCGGCGACGACCACGAGGGCCACGATCACGAGGGCCACGACCACAGCGAGCCCTCGCTCGACATGGAGGGCTACGAGACCGAGCTGACCGCGGTGCTGGTGGCGATGCAGGAGCGCTTCGCCGGCCGGGAGCCCTCGCCCGAGGAGGTGCACACGTTCCTCCGGGAGCGCCTCATCGCCGAGGGGAAGACGGCTGAGGAGGCCGACCAGTTCCTCGAGGCCATGGCCGCGGACGAGGCCGGCTGACCTGGCGCCGAGGCTCTCGGCTCAGGCCGCGACGGCGGGAACGGCTGCGGGGGTCCGGTCGAGGAGCGCCCTCGTGGCTGCGTAGCGGTCGGTGGCCCCGAGCACGACGGAGACGACCTGACGCCCGCCTCGCGCTGCCCCCGCCACCAGGCACTGCCCGGCGGCGGCCGTCGTCCCCGTCTTGATGCCGAAGACGGTCGGGTCGGTGCCGAGAAGCTGGTTCGTGTTGCTGATCGTGTGGGGCGAGCCGTAGGCCCCGCGGTACGTATAGGTCCGGGTGCCGACGATCCTGGACAGCAGCGGGTCGTCGAGGACCGCCCGGCCGAGGCGGGCCAGGTCCCTCGCTGTGCTCCAGTTGCCGCCGCCCACGGCCATGCCGGCGGCGTCGAAGCCGGCCGGATCACGCCATGTGCTGGCGGTTGACAGCCCGAGCTCGGCCGAGGTGCCCTGCATCGAGGTGCCGAAGGCTTCGACGGTGCCGGCGACGCGCTCGGCGATGGCGTAGGCGATGTCGTTGCCGGACGGCAGCAGCAGGCCGTGGAGGGCGTCGTCCATCGACCAGACCTCACCCTGGCGGGCACCCGCCTCGGTCGGCGACACCGTCGCGGCGCGGGCGCTGATAGGGATCGTCGCCCCCGGCGGGAGGCGACGCACGGCGACGAGCGCAGTCAGCATCTTGGAGGTCGACGCCGGCCGCCGCACCACGTCGGCGCGGTGCTCGAGCAGGGCCTGGCCGGTGGCCCGGTCGGCCAGGAGCCACGACGCCGGCGCGCCCGGCAGCAGCACGGGCCGGCGCTGGACGGCCATCCAGTAGCCCCTGCCGGTGCCGGTGGGGACGATGGCGACGACCCGCCCGGCCAGCGGGATCCCCCCGGCTCCGCCGAGGAAGGGCGCATCCCCGAAGCTGAAGACGCCGCCGTCGGCGGCCACGAGCCAGTAGCCGGCTCCTGACGGGCTTGCGGCCATGCCGACGATGGGCTGGTTCAGCCGAGTGCCGCCGGTCGAACCCCTGAACGAGGCATCGCCGAAGGCGAAGATGCCGCCGTCGGCGGCGACGAGCCAGTAGCCCCGCCCACTTCTGGTCGAGGCCATCCCGACGATCGGTGAGTTCAGCCGGCGTCCTCCGGTGGAGCCGAGGTAGTGGGCATCGCCGAAGGCAAAG
>JBKJUI010000175.1:0-2549 GCA_046590775.1 Acidimicrobiales bacterium | reverse complement strand
CGTGAAGATCGACCCGAGGCCGACGTGATCGGGCGGCCGCGGGTCGTCCTGGTCGACGACCACCAGCTCTTCCGGGCCGGCGTGCGCACCGAGCTCGGGGCCAGCGTCGAGGTGGTGGCCGATGCCGGCACCGTCGACTCGGCGGTGGCGGCCATCGAGGTCCACCGGCCGGACGTCGTGCTGGTCGACGTCCACATGCCCGACGGCGGAGGCGCCGCCGTCATCCGCCGCGTCCACCTCGACCGTCCCGACACCCGGTTCCTGGCCCTGTCGGTGTCCGACGCCCCCGAGGACGTGATCGCCACCATCCGGGCCGGCGCCCGCGGCTACGTCACCAAGACGATCTCCGGACCGGAGCTGGCCGACGCCATCCGCCGGGTCGCCGACGGCGACGCCGTCTTCTCACCGCGACTGGCCGGCTTCGTGCTCGACGCCTTCGCCGCCGGGAGCCCTGCGGCGGGCGGCGGCGACCCCGAGCTCGACCAGCTGACGCCACGCGAGCGCGAGGTGCTGCGGCTCATCGCCAGGGGCTACGCCTACAAGGAGGTGGCGCGGCGCCTGTCGCTGTCGGTGAAGACCATCGAGACCCACGTCTCGTCGGTCCTGCGCAAGCTCCAGCTGTCCAGCCGCCACGAGCTCACCCGCTGGGCGGCGGAACGCAAGCTCTTGTGAGCGGTAGCGACAGCCAGCTCAGACGGCCGGGGTCGGGTACTCGACGTTCCAGTCGCCGAAGCCGTTGGTGCCCTCGATCTTGGCCGGCGTGCCCGTGATCTCGACGACGTCGCCCAGCTGGGAGTAGTTGAAGAACCACTTGGCGTGGTCGGGCGCCACGTTGACGCAGCCGTGGGAGACGTTCCGCCGACCCTGATCCTTGACCGACCACGGGGCCGAGTGGACGAACTCGCCCGAGTTCGAGATGCGGGTGGCCCACTCGACCTTGGTGCTGTAGCTCTCGCTCGACCCCGCCGGCACGCCGAAGCTGGCCGAGTCCATGACTGTGGTGCGCTCCTTGTCCATCACGACGTGCACCCCGCTCTTGGTCGGGTACTTCTCCCGGCCGAGCGAGACCGGGATCGTGCGCTCGGGCACCCCGTTGGTCATCACTTTCATCTGGTAGGTGGCGGCGTCGATCTGGCTGATGTGCGAGTCGCCGATGGTGAACGACACGCTCCTCGACTCGGTGCCCCACGTACCGCCGCCGAGGTCGACGCCGGCCAGGGCGGCGTTGAACGTGACCTTGGTCTTCGGCACCCAGTACTGCTGGGGTCGCCAGCGCAGCTGGGTGTCGCTGACCCACAGCCACGACCCGGCCACCGCGGGGTCGGCGGTGACCGTGAGGCGGCGCTCGACCGCAGCCCGGTCGGCGACCGGCTTCGAGAGGTAGAGGGCGATGGGGTGGCCGACGCCCACGGTTGACCCGTTCAGCGGCGCCACCCGGGCCGTGACCCGGTTGGCCGGCGCGATGGTGGTGAACGACGACGAGGCCACGCTCGGTGAGCCGTCCTTGGCCACGACGTTCGCCGTTACCAGGTACTTCGTGGCCGGCGCCAGCGCAGCACCGGCGGTCGAGGTCCAACGGGCGCCGGCCGGGTCGAGCTGGCCGGAGAGCGGAGCCTTGTCGGTCGGGCCGGTGGAGACGGTGACGGCGGTGAGGCGTCCCGTGGCCACCGAGACGGCGACCCCAGCGTCGAGCCGGACGTCGGCCTGGTCGGCCACAGGCGCGAACGAGACGACGGGCGGCGCCGTGGTCCTGGTCGCCCTGGCCACGGAATCGGATCCTCCCGAGCCAGGCGCCGCCGCCTTGCCCCCACCGCCGCTGCAGGCCGCCACCCCGACCAGGGCCACCGCCAGCAGGATGAGGCCTCGTGTCCGCCGGACCGCTGATCGCACGGGGGCAAGGATGCCGCAGAATCGGGGGAAGGTGATAGCGGGGCCGGAATGGGTCAGGCGACGGCGGGCAGCCAGCCGGCCACGTCGGCGATGACGTGGGTCGACCCGGAGTCGTTGTAGATGGTGACCTGGCCCCCCGAGCCGACCTTGGCGATGACCAGGTTGGGGATGGTCTGGCCCGGGGCGAAGTTGAGGTTCGAGGCGAGCGGCCTGGCCTCACCCGTCGGGTACACGGTGAGGAAGCCGCCGGCCGTCGGTGCCACGGCCGTGATGTTGAGGACCACCGCACCGACCCCGCTCGCCGGGACGCCGCCCCGCCCGTTGACCAGCAGGTTCCGGGTGCCGCCCGGCGGGATCGCCCCCTGGCCCTGGAGGATGCCGTCGATCGTGGTCCTACCGGGCCGCGTGTCCATCAGGCGGGCGGGAGAGAGGGCGGTGTAGTCGCCGCCGGTCGGGAACCACCCGGCCACGTCGACGATCACGTCCGTGGACCCGGTGTCGTTGTAGATGGAGATCTGACCGCCGGCGCCGACCTTGGCGATGACCAGGTTGGGGATGGTCACCCCGGGGTCGAAGTTGAGGTTCGAGGCCAGCGGCTTGGCCTCGCCGGAGGGGTACACGGTCAGGAAGCCGCCGGCCGACGGGTTGACGGCGGTGAC
>JBKJUI010000500.1:0-7034 GCA_046590775.1 Acidimicrobiales bacterium | reverse complement strand
GTCGCTCCGCCCACCTCGATGAGCATGCCGGCCGGGGTCGAGCCGCCGGCCTACGAGCCACCTCCGAGCGACCCACCTCCGGCACCGGCTCCCCCCCTGCCGCCCGGCCGGCTGGTGCTCGACGACGGCAGCGCCGCTGCGCTCGAGCACACGTGCGTGCTGGGCAGCGCCCCCTACGGCAGCCCGGCGGTCCAGACCGGGGTGGCCATCCCTCTCACGATCACCGGACCCGGCGTCGCCCCGCTGCACGTGGAGATCCGGGTCGAGGAGGACCGGGTGGCGGTTCGCGACCTGGGATCGGGAGCCACCCACGTCCTCGACCCCGGCACGCCGGCCTGGGCGACGCTGGCCCCGGGCCAGATCCGCCCCATCACGCCGGGCACCCGCATCGCCCTCGGCCAGCGCACCTTCGCCTACGAGCGGCCCTGACCACCGGCGACCCGGTTCGGAGTCGGCTGGAAGCGGTGACGTGGCGTCTATCCTGCCCGCCATGCCCAGCCGTCCCCGACTGACGACCGCCGAAGAGGTCAGCGCCCGAGCCGCCACCACGGCCAGCGAGAAGCCCAAGACCGAGCGCAGCGAGGAGGACCGAACACGCCGCAAGGAGCGAGTCGAGAAGGCCAAGGACGCCCTGGCCCGGTCCAACGGCATGAAGGGCGAGCACGTCGTCGCCGGACGAGCCGCCCTCAAGCTCTTCCTGCGCAACCTCAACGACGCCAAGCAGCCGAACGACGAGCAGTTCGAGGCGATCGTCGAGGCGCCGTTCAAGGCACCGCCGAAGCCCAAGGCGTTCGGCGGCCAGGGCGGCGGCGGCGGTCGCCGCTGAGGCGATGCCAGTCGCTCAGGTGCCGGCGGCGTATCCCAGCCGCTGGGTGATGTGCAGGGCGTGGTCGCCGAGGCGCTCGTAGAAGCGGCCGACCAGGGCCATCTCGACAGCCGGGCCGAGCGGCAGGTCACCCCGGCGCAGCTGCTCGCTGAGCTCGTCGCAGAGGGCGTCCATCTGGTCGTCGAGCGCCTCGAGCTCCAGAACGGCGCCGGGAGCGCGCTCGCTCCAAGCCATCGCGGCGGTGGCCCACATCGGCTCGGCCACGTCGCCCATGCGCCGCACGAGGCCGATGAGCGCAGGCGTGAGCTCGGGGACCAGGCCGTAGGCCGCTCGGGCGGCGATGTGCTCGACCAGGTCGGCGCTGCGCTCCAGCTCGGGCGCCACCCGCAGGACCGTCACGAGGTAGCGGAGGTCGCTGGCCATCGGTGACTGGAGGTGGAGGATGCGGGTGATCGACGCCTCGAGCTCGTGATCCAACGCGTCGATGGCCCCGTCCCGCTCGACGACCTGGAGGGCCGCCTCCCGGTCAGCCGTCGTCAACACCTGCGTCGCCTCGACCAGGGACGCCTGGAGCAGGTCGAACATCCGGCACACCTTCTCGTCGATGGCCGCGAGATCTCGGTGGAAGCGGGGGCGCAGGTCGCGCTCGGGCCGCACGAGGACCATGGTACCCCCCGGTCCTGAAGAAACGTTTCATCCCCGCTGGAGGGGAGCTCGGTCATTGGGCACTTGCACGGGTTCGGGGGCAGGATGGCTGCGATGGACCTGCGAGCCGTGGCCGCCCGGACCTGCGACGTACTGGTGATCGGCGGTGGTCCCGCTGGCTCCTCGGCCGCCTACTGGCTGGCTCTGGCCGGCCACGACGTGGTCGTCGTCGAGAAGAAGGCATTCCCCCGCGACAAGACCTGTGGAGACGCCCTCACCCCGAGGGCCGTGCACCAGCTCACCGAGATGGGCCTGGCCCCCGAGCTCGAGCGCTTCCACCGCTACGACGGCCTTCGCGCCACCGCCGGCTCCCGCACGATGGAGCTGTCCTGGCCGAAGCACCCGGTGCTGCCGAGCCACGGCTTCGTCGTCCGCCGCCGTGACATCGACCAGGTGGTGGCCGACCACGCCGCCGCCGCCGGAGCCGTCGTTCTGGACGGGGTCGAGGCCACCGCGCCGCTGCTCGACTGCGGCCTCTGCCGGGGCGCCCACGTGAAGGACAAGGCGGGCGCCACCGCAGAGCTGCGGGCTCGCTACATCGTGGTCGCCGACGGGTCGAACAGTCGCATCGGCCGGGCGCTCGGCACCTACCGCAACCGGGACATGGCCTACGGGCTGGCCATCCGTGGCTACTGGGAGAGCCCGCTGTCGAAGGACCCTTGGATCGAGTCGGCGCTCGACGTGCGCGACCGCAACGACAACAGCCTGCCGGGCTACGGCTGGATCTTCCCGCTGGGCGACGGCACGGTGAACGTCGGGATCGGCCTGCTCTCCACCTATCGGGACTTCCGCAACGTCAACACCACCCACCTCCTCAACGAGTACGCCGCCACCGCCCCCGAGTGGTGGGAGCTCGGGGCCGAGCCCCTCGCCCCGCCCACCGGAGGCAAGCTGCCGATGGGGGGCTCGGTCGGGCCGAAGGCCGGTCCGACGTGGCTGGCCATCGGCGACGCCGCCGGCACGGTGAACCCGTTCAACGGCGAGGGCATCGACTACGCATACGAGACCGGGCGGATGGCGGCCGGGGTGCTCGGTGAGGCGCTGATGACCGGCGACGGCCTCGTCCTGGCCACCTACCCCAAGCTCCTGGACGCCGAGTACGGCCTGTACTTCAAGGTGGCGAACCTCTTCGCCCAGGTGATCGGCCGGCCTGCGCTCCTCCGCCGCCTCGTCTCGGTCGGGATGTGCAGCGAGACCCTGATGTCGTGGGTGCTTCGCATCATGGCCAACCTGCTGCGCCCCGACGAGCTCGGCCCCGCCGAGGCCGCCTACAAGATGGCGGCGGCCGCAGTGCGCCTGGTCCCCCAGCCCAAGGCGGCGTAGACCGCTCGGGTTGACGCCGGGGCGGGTGCTGCGAGCCGCTCCCGAAGCGTGGCGCGGCGTCGTAGCCTGGCGGCCATGGCCGACGAGGTGGAGCAGGGCGAGGCACCCGAGGGAACCGTCTCCCACGACCCCCTCACGCCCGAGGCCCTGGTGGCCTTCATGTCCACCGACTGGGCCCCGCCCTCGCCCCAGGCCACCGGACTGGCGGCGGCCGCCACGTACACCGTCGTCCGACGAACCACCCTCTCGCTCCGCTTCGCCGGCGAGTGGCTCGTCATCCCGACCGGCGGGCCGAAGGTCCGGGCCAACGACACCGACTACCCGTTCCGGCCCGGCAGCGACCACTACTGGCTCACCGGGTCGATGGAGCCTGACGGCGTGCTCGTCCTGGCGCCCACCGCGCACGGCCACGACGCCACCCTCTACGTCGCCCCCCGCATGGACCGCTCCACCAAGGCCTTCTTCGCCGATCGCCGCCACGGCGAGCTGTGGGTGGGACCACGCCTGGGGCTCGAGGCCGAGGTCCTTCTCGGCCTGGCCTGCGCCCCGCTCGACGAGCTCGAGGCGGCCCTGAAGCGGGTGGAGGGCAGCCCGGTGCGGGTGCTCCGTGACCTCGACCCGAAGGTCGACGCCGCCCTGCCGCCCGCCGAAGTGGAGATGGCCGAGGACCAGCTGCACCCCGACGCCGAGCTGGCGCAAGCGCTCTCCGAGCTGCGCCTCGTGAAGGACGAGCACGAGGTCGCCCTCCTCCAGCAGGCGGTCGACGCCACGGCCCGCGGCTTCGACGACGCCGTGCGCGAGCTGGCCGTGGCCAAGCGGTGGCCCAACGGCGAGCGCTGGATCGAGGGCACCTTCTGGCGCCGGGCCCGGGCCGAGGGCAACGACGTGGGCTACGGCTCGATCGTCGCCTGCGGGCCCCACGCCTGCACGCTGCACTGGGTCGACAACTCGGGGCCGGTCCGCGACGGCGACCTGGCCCTGCTCGACATGGGCGTCGAGTCGGCCGAGCTCTACACCGCCGACGTCACCCGCACGATCCCGATCAGCGGCCGCTTCACCGACCCCCAGCGCGAGGTCTACGACGCAGTGCACACGGCCCAGCTCGCCGGCCTGGCCGCGGTCAAGCCGGGAGCCGAGTTCCTCGACCCCCACCGGGCGGCGATGCGGGTCCTGGCCGAGTGGCTGGTCGAGCGGGGGATCCTCCGGTGCGCCGTCGACGACGCCCTCGACGAGCAGCACCAGTACCACCGCCGCTACACGCTGCACGGCACCAGCCACATGCTCGGCATCGACGTGCACGACTGCGCCGCCGCCCGCAGCGAGATGTACCGCAAGGGCACCCTCGTGCCCGGCATCTGCCTCACCGTCGAGCCCGGCCTCTACTTCCAGCCCGACGACCTCACCGTGCCCGAGCGCTACCGCGGCATCGGCGTCCGCATCGAGGACGACGTCCTGGTCACCGAGACCGGCCGCCGCAACCTCAGCGCCGCCCTGCCGGCCCAGGCCGACGAGGTCGAGGCCTGGATGGCCGCCCTCCAGGCCTGAGCCGGCGCTGGTCGAGCTGCACCGGGCGGCCGACGGGGCCACCGCCGCCGCCACCTGACCCTCGATCAGTGGAGGCGGGTGGCGCCGTCCGCGCCGAGCACGAAGCCAGGGTTGTGGGCGACCTCCCAGGGGTGGCCGTCGGGGTCGACGAAGATCCCGGAGTAGCCGCCCCAGACGGTCGCCGCCCCTGGCCGGCCGATGCTGGCGCCGGCATCAGCCGCTTCGGCCAGGACCGCGTCCACCTCCCCGGGCGACCCGACGCACAGCGCCAGCGTCACGCCACCCCAGCCGCCACCGTCGTCCACCACGCTGTCCTCGGCGAGCTTGTCGCGGCCCCAGAGGGCGACGACCAGCCCGCCCACCTGGAAGAACACGACATCGCCGTCGGGTGACTCGCCCGACCAGCCCAGCTTCTCGTAGAAGGCCCGGGCCCGGCCCACATCGGCGACACCGAGCGTGATCAGGCTGAGGCGTTGGTCCATCAGCCCAGCATCGCCTGGCCCGAGGCTGATCGTGAGTCTGCCCACTTCTGATCCCTCTGGGGACCGGAACCGGGCATTCTCGAGGGGTCTAGGGTTCGGCGGCGTGGGCGGTGCGCTAGTCGGCAAGGTCGCCCTGGTCGCCGGAGGCACACGAGGGGCGGGACGGGGGATCGCCGTGGAGCTCGGCGCCGCCGGGGCGACGGTCTACGTGACCGGGCGGACGACCAGTACCGAGCGCTCGGAGATGGACCGGCCGGAGACCATCGAGGAGACGGCCGAGCTCGTGGACGCGGCGGGCGGGAAGGGGATCGCCGTCCAGGTCGACCACCTGGTGCCCGAGCAGGTGGCGGCGCTGGTCGAGCGCATCCGGCGGGAGGCGGGCGCCCTCCACGTCCTCGTGAACGACATCTTCGGGGCCCCGATCGAGTGGAACAAGCCGGTGTGGGAGTCGACGCTCGACGTCGGGCTGCACACCCTGCGGCTGGCGGTGGACACCCACGCCATCACCAGCCACTTCGCCCTGCCGCTGCTCCTCGAGGCCCCGGGCAGCCTCGTGGTCGAGGTGAACGACGGCACGGACGAGTACAACGCCAGCCACTACCGGAACTCCTTCTTCTACGACCTGGCCAAGGCGTCGGTGGGGCGCATGGCCTTCGCCCTCGCCCACGAGCTCGAGCCCCTCGGGGCGACCGCCGTCTCGCTGACCCCCGGGTGGCTGCGGTCCGAGGCGATGCTCGAGGCCTTCGAGGTGACCGAGGCGACGTGGCGAGACGCCACCGAGCGCATCCCCCACTTCGCCATCTCCGAGACGCCGGCGTTCGTCGGCCGGGCGGTGGCGGCGCTCGCCCAGGACCCCGACCTGGCGCGCTGGAGCGGGCAGTCGCTCTCCAGCGGGCAGCTGGCCAAGGTCTACGGCTTCACCGACCTCGACGGCAGCCAGCCCGACTGCTGGAGGTACCTGGTCGAGGTGCAGGAGGCGGGCAGGCCGGCCGACGGCCGGCTACCGCTGACGAGCGGGCGCGACGGGCACAACGAGTGCTGCGTCAGGCAACTTTCACCCGTCATCGACGTGCACCTAGGGGCTACCGATGCAGTCGACCCCCGGATGTCATGGGCCTTGCAGATCGGCGCTCGGTGCGAGCTGCGACAGAACGCCGATTCGGTGCGCTCGCGGCCGCGAGCAAGAGGGGCCGTCACCGCACGGAGAAGTGAACCACGACCCGGCGGTCGGGGGCAGTCCTCCAGCCGACGAGGCTCGGGGTTATGGGGCGCGAAGTAGGTGAAGTAGGGCGTTCCCGCAGGGGGAGAAGGCCAGCCCGACCAGTTCATAGGCGCCGAAGAACGGGTCGGTGGACCCGCCAGTGTCGGCCTCTGACGAGGATCTGCGCAGGATCCTGAACGTGAAGCTCGCCACCGAGCAGGCCGTCCGCGACCCTGACGTCGAACCCTCCGACCTCATCCAGGCCTCCCTGATGGCCTGAGGCACTCGTCCGCGAAACAGGCCGGCCCGCAATCTGGTTGCCGACCTGCTCCTTGCGGTCCTCGGCGCGCTGCGCTGTACGGTCAAACACGCCATTAGCCGTGCTGCGGGTGCTGGCTATCAGGCGACCACTCCGACGCTCGGGCGGTTTGAGCCGTAGCAATGTCCTTTTATGAGGACGTATCCATGGAGACCTGCTCAAACATATCTTTCCTGACGCCTGACGCCACACGGACCGCCATGCGGGTAATCGAACGGCGGAACCGTGCACGCGGGGCCTGGCTGCCTAGGGGGATCCATCCCTGCTCGACGTGCCGGGCTTGGCACATCACGTCGAAGAAGCCGAGCCGACGGCGCTCCGGGACCGCCGGCGGGAGCCTGAGGGGCTGAGCGCCAGCGGGACAGCCGGCCCGTCAGCGATCCGGGGCCGTTCCTCGTCGCAGGCATTGTACGCCGCCCGGCTGGTGCCGGAGTCGGGCTGTCTGGTCAGGAGGAACCAGCCCAGCCGCGCCGCAGGAAACCAGACCGTTAGAGGGTGCGCCACGATCTGGCGAAGTGCCGAGGGCGCGGCGTACGGTGCGGCGTGGCGCTGGCGGTGGTCAAGGGGTGCACCGCCTTCTTGGGGTTGATGAGCGCAGCGTCATGGGTGTGGTGGTGGCGGAGGCTGCGTGGC
>JBKJUI010000384.1:0-3066 GCA_046590775.1 Acidimicrobiales bacterium | reverse complement strand
TTGGCCCACGACGCCCACACCGTGGTGGAACCCGGCCGGGGGCCGGCGGCGATGCTCGGGAAGCTGTCGGTGCGGAAGTTGGCGCCGGGCAGCGGGTCGGGGATGTCGTCGACCGGGCCCATCGTGACGGGTCGCGACCATGACCTGCCGCCGTCGGGGCTGGTGGAGATCACCTGGGCGGAGCCCTGCTCCCAGGCCACGTACACGGTGCCGTCGGGGCCGCTGCGGACCATGGACCCCTGGCGTCCGTTGCCGGTGCGGTTGTTGCCGGCCGGCGACAGCTGCTTGGGGCTCGAGAAGGTGCGGCCCCCGTCGGCCGACACCGACACCATGATCGGCTCGGACTGGCCCGCCGCCCGGAACTCGGTCCAGCTCTGGTAGAGCCGGCCGAAGTAGGGGCTGCTGGGCAGGTCGTCGACCCAGATCGTCTCCTTGTCGTTGAAGTCGTTCGGGTTGCTCTTGGTCGTGGACAGCACGGGCGCCGACCACGTGGCCCCGTCGTCGTCGCTGAAGGAGACGGCGAGGAACTCGGGGGCCTTGCCGGCCGCGTAGGGCCCGGCGTTGTCGTAGTAGGAGGCGAGCGTGGCGTAGTAGGCCCGGGCGCCGCCGGCGTAGGAGAAGCCGCCGCCGGCCACGGGCTTGGGCCCGTAGACGATCCACGGGTCACCGTCGGACACCAGGCGCCGGCCGACGGGCGGCGAGGACCACGACGGCTGGTCGTCGAGCAGGCCCCGGTTCGTCCAGGTGAGGCCGCCGTCGCTCGAGGTGTACACGCCCGAGGTGCCGACGTTCGGGAAGAACGAGCAGTCGCTGGGATCGGCGTCGGGCCCCCGCACCGGGCCGGGGCCGCAGGGCGGCTGCCGCTGCTCGTCGTTGGAGCCGGCGATGAGACGCAGGGCGTTCACCGGGTTCACGGCGATCGAGGGCTCGTTCTGCTTGTTCGTCGGGAACACCGCAGTGGCGTTGGACGTGGGGTCGCCCGCCACCTGTGGGTTGTTCGCCTGGGCGTTCGTGGCCGTGGTGGCCGACGCCGGGATGGCGAGGGCGAGCAGACAGGTCGCCGCAAGGGCGACGACGGGGCCTCTGGTTCTCATCGGTCGGTGACCTCCTCGCCGGGCGGGCAACGGTGTCCCCCCGGCTCGGACCATGTTCGCGCCGACAGCGACTCTCTGCGTCGCAGCGCGACTCCTCTACCGGTGGCGCGATCTGCGGATGAGGGCGAGGACCTCGGCGGCGGCAGCGGGGATGTTGGTGCCGGGCCCGTAGATCCCCACCACTCCCGCGTTGCGCAGGAGCTGGTGGTCATCGGGCGGGATCACGCCGCCGACCACCACGAGCACGTCACCGGCGCCGTTGCCCCGCAGGGCGTCGAGGAGCTGGGGGACGAGGGTGCGGTGGCCGGCGGCCTGGGAGGACACTCCGACCACATGGACGTCGTTCTCGACGGCCTGGCGGGCCGCCTCCTCCGGGGTCGAGAACAGCGGGCCCACGTCGATGTCGAAGCCGAGGTCGGCGAAGGCCGAGGCGATCACGTGAGCGCCCCGGTCGTGGCCGTCCTGACCCAGCTTGGCCACCAGCATGCGGGGCCGCCGTCCCTCCTCCTCGGCGAAGGCCTCGACGTCGGCCCGGATCCGGGCGAACCCGTCGTCGTTCCCGTAGGCGCCCCCGTACACGCCGGAGATGGTGCGCACGGTGGCCGAGTGCCGGCCGAACACCCGCTCGAGGGCCTCGCTGCACTCCCCCACCGTGGCCCGGGCGCGGACGGCGTCGATGGTGAGGGCCAGCAGGTTCTCGGCGCCCCTGGCCCCGGCTTCAAGGGCGGCGAGGGCCGACTCGACCGTGACCGCGTTCCGGTCGGCCCGCAGCTCCCGGAGCCGCCGGACCTGCCCGTCGCGCACCTCGGCGTTGTCGATGGCCAGCACCTCGACCACGTCCGGGTGCGCCGGGCGGTACTTGTTCACCCCGACCACCACCTCCTCGCCCCGGTCCACGCGCGCCTGGCGCAGGGCGGCCGCCGCCTCGATCCGCAGCTTGGGCATGCCGCTCTCGACCGCGCTGGTCATGCCGCCGAGTGCCTCGACCTCCTCGATCAGCTCCCACGTCCGGTCGGCCAGCCGCTTGGTGAGGGCCTCGACGTAGTACGAGCCACCGAGCGGGTCGACGACGCTCGGGATCCCGGTCTCCTCGGCCAGGATCAGCTGGGTGTTGCGGGCGATGCGGGCGCTGGTCTCGGTGGGCAGGCCCAGCGCCTCGTCGAAGCTGTTCGTGTGAAGGCTCTGGGTGCCGCCCAGCACGGCGGCCATGGCCTCGACCGTGGTGCGGACGACATTGTTGTACGGGTCCTGCTCGGTGAGGCTCACGCCGCTCGTCTGGCAGTGGGTGCGCAGCATCAGCGACGCCGGCTTCTCGGCCCCGAACCCGGTCATGATGCGGTGCCACAGCATGCGGGCCGCCCGGAGCTTCGCCACCTCCATGAAGAAGCCGATGCCGATGCCGAAGAAGAAGCTGAGCCGGGGCGCGAACTCGTCGACGTCGAGGCCCCGGGCCAGCGCCGCCCGCACGTACTCGAGGCCGTCCGCCAGCGTGAAGGCCAGCTCGAGGTCGGCCGTGGCCCCCGCCTCCAGCATGTGGTAGCCGCTGATCGAGATCGAGTTGAAGCGGGGCATGTTCCGGGCCGTGTGCTCGATGATGTCCGCCACGATCCGCATGCTCGGGCCCGGCGGGTAGATGTAGGTGTTCCGGACCATGAACTCCTTGAGGATGTCGTTCTGGATGGTGCCGGACAGCCGGTCGGCGGCCACGCCCTGCTCCTCGGCGGCCACGATGAAGGCGGCCAGCACGGGCAGCACGGCGCCGTTCATCGTCATCGACACGCTCATGGCGTCGAGCGGGATCCCGTCGAACAGGACCTTCATGTCCTCGACCGAGTCGATGGCCACGCCCGCCTTCCCGACGTCGCCCACCACCCGGGGGTGGTCCGAGTCGTAGCCGCGGTGGGTGGCCAGGTCGAAGGCGACCGACAGGCCCCGCTGCCCTGCGGCCAGGTTGGCCCGGTAGAAGGCGTTG
>JBKJUI010000376.1:0-5944 GCA_046590775.1 Acidimicrobiales bacterium | reverse complement strand
CTCTCGTTTTGAGACTGTACGCACGCGGCCTACGTCCCGGAAGGGAAACCGAACCGTGGTTCGGGCGAACGCCCGCCTTTCCTCTCGCTCGTCATCGCGCCTCCACGGTGATGGACGCTACGGTATCGGCGGATCCGCCCGAACCACGGTTCGGTTTCCCTTCCGGGACGTAGGCCGCGTGCGTACAGTCTCAAAACGAGAGGCGGCCTGCACGGGGCGGTCCGGAAAGAAGGAGAGCCACATGGCCAGCATGATCGGCATGAACGTCGAAGACGTCAAGAGGATTGCCAAGGAGGTCGAGCGCGAGGCCACCGAGCTGCAGACCAAGGCGAACAGCATCGGCACCAAGATCACCGGGGCCCAGTGGAAGGGCCCGGACCGCGAGAAGTTCGTCGGCGAGTGGAACTCGCAGAAGGCGCAGATCACCAAGGTCGTGGAGATGCTGAAGAAGACGGCCGGTGACATGAAGAAGAACGCAGCTGAGCAGGAGGCCACCTCATCCCGCTAGGACCGGCGGGTCTTGAGTCGGGGCGCGGCTTCGGCGCCCCGACCAGCACCCTCCGGAGGCCCGACTCTGGCCTTGTCGGCTGAGCCCTCCACGCCTTCTGCCCGCCATTCGAACATTGCACGCGCAAGGAGCACCCGATGCCCGCAGAGTTCCTCGGCCTCGACCCTGAGGAGATGGAGCGAGTCGCCAGCCGCATGGACGCCGAGGCGCAGCGGATGGACGAAGCCATCCGCCAGGTGACCTCGCAGCTCAAGTCGACGCAGTGGGTCGGGCCTGACCGCGACCGCTTCG
Organism: Acidimicrobiales bacterium; assembly: GCA_046590775.1. Lineage (GTDB taxonomy): Bacteria > Actinomycetota > Acidimicrobiia > Acidimicrobiales > JAUJNH01 > JAUJNH01. The sequence goes on along the minus strand of JBKJUI010000376.1, from coordinate 5,145 downwards.
AGCAGCAGTGGACCAGCGAGCACCAGGTCTCGGTCCGTCGCACCGTCGAGCTGCTCCGGGAGAACGCCCGCAACCTCAAGCGCCACGCCAAGGAGCAGCGGACCACCTCGGGCCGCTAACGACACCTGTGCTGCTCGTCTCCCTGGCCGACGGCCGCCGCCTCCACGATCTCGCCATCGACTGCCCGGACGAGGCCGAGGTCGGCCTCGTCGTGGACAGCATCCTGTCCCAGCTCACCCGTTCCGGTGTGGGCAGCCGCCGGGGGGCCCGTGTCACCTCGCCCACGTTGCGGATCGCCTCGCGCGCCGCCCCGCCGATCGCACGGTCGGAGCGCCTCATCGCCGCCGACATCCACGACGGGGACATCGTCTCGATCGTGTCCGAGGTGGGCGGCAGCCGACCGCCTCGCGCCGTGGCCACGTTGACCGTGCTGTCGGGCCCCGACCAGGGGAAGGTCCTGCCGGTCGCCCCGGGGGAGAGCCGCATCGGACGCGAGCACGGCTACGCGGACCTGGTGCTCAACGACCCCGCCATCTCCCGGGTGCACGCGCTGCTCAGGGTGAGCGACACGCTCGAGGTGGCCGACGCCGGCAGCACGAACGGCATCGAGATCGACGGACGGGTCCTGGAGGGCAGCCTGCGCATCGAGCCGGGCCAGTCGTTCACGATCGGGAACACCGAGCTCGTCGTGGGCCGGGTTGACGAGGCCTCCGGCCACGCCAGCCTCAGCGTCCCCTTCAACCCCACCCCCCGCATCTACGCCGCGTTCCCGCCGACCCACCTCGAGTACCCGGCGCCGCCCGCCAAGCCGGCCCGACCACCGATCCCGTGGATGTCGGCGCTCATCCCGGTCGTCGTCGGCAGCGGCCTGGCCCTGGCCACCAAGAGCCTTCTCTTCCTCGCCTTCATGCTGATGTCGCCGCTGTTGATCTTCGCCTCGACCTTCGAGAGCCGGCGGGAGCTGGCGAAGCAGCACGCCCAGGACATGGAGGACCACGAGGAGGCGGTGGCCGAGCTGGCCGCCCGGCACGCCGCCCTCCAGGAGGAGGAGTGGCGCCGCCGCCACGAGGGAAGCCCGGTCATCACCGAGCTCGCGGGGTGGGCGCCACGCCGGGAGCTGCGGCTGTGGGAGCGGGGAGCCTCGCACGGGGACTTCCTGTCCCTGCGCATCGGCGTTGCGCAGCTGCCGTCGCGGGTGACGGCCAGCGCGGAGAGCGGTGGGCGGCCCCGCGACCGCCGGCGGCTCGTCGACCAGCTCGCCCGCACGCGCACGCTGAACGGCCTGCCGCTCACGGCGGATCTCCTGCAGGCCGGCCACGTGGGCATCGCCGGCGGAGAGTCCGCGGTGTCGCTGGCCCGATCCCTCGTGACCCAGGCTGCGGCCCTGCACTCCCCGGCCAACCTGACGATCGCCGCCATCGTCGCCCCGAGCTCGGTCCAGGTGTGGGACTGGGTGAAGTGGCTGCCCCACACCCGCTCCCCCAGCTCACCGCTCGCCGGCGACCGCGTCGCGGTCCACCCCGATTCTGCGGTCACCCTCGTCGAGCGGCTCACCGAGCTGGCCCGCGAGCGGGCTGTCGAACCCGAGCAGGCGGACGATGCGGGCGTCGTCGCCCACCGCCACCGCGTGCTGGTGGTCGTCGACGGTGCGGCGCCGATCGATCCTGCCCGGCTCGCCGAGCTCTATGACCTGGGCCCGGTCTGCGGGATCCACGTCGTGTTCGTGGGCCTCTCCCGCAACGTCCTGCCCCGGGCCTGCGGGATGGTCGTCGTGGCCGGGGCGACCGCTGACACGTCCACCGCCGGCCTGGCCTCCACGGGCGAGGTCGTCGAGCACGTCACGTTGGAAGGGCTCTCCGTCGACGACGCCGAGGCGGTGGCCAGGTCGCTCAGCCCGATCGTCGACATCAGCGCGCCGGTCGAGGACGAGGCCGACATCCCCTCGCGTGTGTCCCTCGTCGAGGTGCTCGGCGGCCCCCACCTCATGACCGACTCGACCGTCGTGGCCGAGCGGTGGGCCGAGAGCGTGAGCCTGGTTGCCGTCTTCGGGCAGATGGCCGGTGCTGCGCTGAGGCTCGACATGCGGGTCGACGGGCCGCACGCCCTCGTGGCCGGGACCACCGGCGCCGGCAAGTCGGAGCTCCTGCAGAGCTACATCTCCGCGCTGGCCCTCACCCACTCGCCTCGGCGGGTCAACTTCCTGCTCGTCGACTACAAGGGAGGCGCCGCCTTCAAGGAGTGCCGCGACCTCCCGCACAGCGTCGGTCTCGTCACGGACCTGAACACCCAGGAGGTCCGACGCGTCCTCATCTCCCTCAACGCCGAGATCCGCCGGCGGGAGCACCTGCTCGAGGCCTCGGGGGCCAAGGACCTCATCGCCCACGAGGAGCTGGGGCGCTCGGACACGCCGGCCAACCTGATCATCATCGTCGACGAGTTCGCTGCCCTGGCCAAGGAGGTCCCCGAGTTCGTGGCCGGCGTCGTCGACCTGGCCCAGCGCGGGCGCAGCCTCGGCATGCACCTCCTGCTGGCTACGCAGCGCCCGGCCGGCGTGATCACCGACAACATCCGCGCCAACACCAACCTGCGCATCGCCCTGCGCGTGGCCGACGACAGCGAGAGCACCGACGTCATCGGGGTGCCGACGGCCGCCAGCATCAGCCGGAACACGCCGGGTCGCGGCGTCTACCGAGCCGGCCCGAAGGAGATCCGCGCCTTCCAGGCCGGCTATGTCGGCGGACGCACGAGCCTGACCCAGCGGCCGATAGCGGTCGACGTCGGCGAGTTCAGCACTGAGGGGCTCCGCCCGCTTCCCGCCCCGGCTAGCTCGGCGCCGGCGCGCAAGGGCGAGCCTCGTCCCGGAGCCGGAGAGACGCCTGACGAGGGCCCGACCGACCTGCAGCGCATCGTCCAGGTCACGATGGCGACGGCCAAGGAGCTCGACCTCCCGGCTCCGCACCGGCCGTGGCTGGACCCCCTCCCCGCCCTACTCCCGCTGCGCGACCTGGTCGAGTCGTTGCCGCCGGTGGACGTGGGCTGCGTGCTCATCGGCACGATCGACGACCCCGAGCGACAGCTGCAGCGACCGGCCGTCCTCGACCTCGCCCGCACCGGCAGCGTTCTGGTGGTCGGGACAGGTCGCTCGGGCAAGACCGCGCTGCTGCGCACGATCGCCGCGGCCATCGCCCTGCAGGGCGGCGAGCGCATGGACGTCTACGCCATCGACTTCGCCGGCCGGGGCCTCTCGATGCTCGCCGACCTGCCCCACGTCGGTGCGGTGATCGCCGGTGACGACGGCGAGGGCATCGTTCGCCTCTTCGCCATGCTGCGGGACACGATCGTTCGCCGGTACGACCGCTTCGCCGTCTCCGGCCTCTCGGACCTGGCCGACTACCACCGTCGGACCGGTGACTGCAGCGAGCGGCGCATCGTCGTGCTGCTCGACGGCCTGCAGAGCTTCGACGCCGCCTTCGAGCGGATCGACCGCGGCGAGCTGACCGAAGAGCTCCCCCAGCTCATCGCTGAGGGCCGGGCCGCTGGGATCCACTTCGTGCTCACGGCCGACCGGCGCGCCGGCGTCCGCAGCGCCATCTTCGGCCTCCTCTCGACCGTCGTGGTCCTGCGCCAGAGCAGCAGCGACGAGCTCTCCAACCTCAACCTCCGAGGAGACGCCCTCGCCCTCGACGCGCCGCCCGGGCGTTGCTGGATCGGAGCATTCGAGGGCCACCTGGCTCTGCTCGGCGATCCCGAAGCCGACGGCCAGGCCCAGGCGCTCGCCGAGCTGGCCCTGGCCGGCACCGATGGCGAGCGCGCCCCACGCATCGGCCGCATCCCGATCGACGTTCGTGCGGCCGACCTGCCCCCCCTGGTCGAGGCCGCGCCGCGAGGCTCGGTCGTCCTCGGCATCGACGGCGTCGTCCTGGCTCCGGTGCTCGTCGACGTGCTCCACGAGCACCTGCTCGTGTGCGGGCCGCGCCGTTCCGGGCGCACCAGCACCCTGGCCACCCTGGCGGCAGCAGTGGCGGCACAGCCTTGGTCTCCGCCGCTCTACCTGTGCACGCCGATGGAGTCCAAGCTGTCCGACGCCGCCCCGTGGAAGCGGGTGGCGCACGGCGCCGATGCCTCGCTCGAGCTGGTCGAGGCGCTCCGGGATGGCCCCTCCGGCCGGAAGGGCAGCCCCATCCTGATCATCGACGACCTCGAGGACCTGAGCGACACTCTCGAGCAGGTGCTGGTCGAGCTCCTCGCCGATCGGCGGATGCCCGTCCACGTGATCGCCGCCGCCGAGGCGCGGAAGGTGCGCGGCGCCTACGGGGGCTCGCCGCTCGGTGAGCTCCGACAGGCGAAGCACGCCGTCCTCCTGCAACCTGCCATGCCCGACGACAACGACATGTTCGACGTCCGCCTGCTCGCCTCTTCGGTCCTGCGCTTCCCGGCCGGACGGGGCTTCCTCGTCGACACCGACACGGCCACGCTCGTCCAGGTGGCACAGCCGTGACGATGTCCGGTGCTGATCCCGAGCAGCTGGAGGCCCTCAGCACGACCTTCAAGACGGCGGGCGAGCGCATCCGCCGCAGCCAGGAGGTGATCACGTCGCTCGTCGAGAAGAACCGCTGGTCCGGTCGCGACGCCGACGCGTTCCTGGCGACCTGGCGCTCGAAGTCGGCGCCTCGGCTCCGGGTCGCCTCCGACGTCCTGGCCGACCAGGCGGCGACCCTGCGTCGCCAGGCCTCCGACCAGCGCACGGCGAGCGGTGCCTCCGGCGTCACCAGCCAGGGGTCGAGAGGACGTGGGGGCGACGGTGCAACAGCCGGAGGTGGCGGAGGTGGCGGAGGTGGCGCGGCTGGGCTCGGGGCCGCGGCCGCCGGTGTCGCGGTCGGCGCAGGAGCGGGCGGAGGCTCGGCCGGGGGTGCGACCGAGGGGGGCGGCAGCGCCGCCCGGGGTGGCGGCTCGGGTGCAGGTGGTTCGCAGGGTGATGCTCCTGGCGACGGCGCTCGGACGCTGCCGGACGGCGGCGCCGGCCCGGGCGGTGACGCAGCCGATGGTGGCGCCGACGACGGTGGCGTCGGTGGCGTCGGTGGCGTCGGTGGCGTCGGTGGCGTCGGTGGCGTCGGTGGCGTCGGTGACGGCGAGGGCGGCGGTGGT
>JBKJUI010000321.1:0-10503 GCA_046590775.1 Acidimicrobiales bacterium | reverse complement strand
CGTCAGTCCAGCCAGGCGGGGGGCCGCCTCCGCCGGCTCGCTCGCTCCGCTCGCCTGTCTCCCGCCGCAGCTGCGGCGGGTATCACGGGAGCGTCGAGAGGGGGACGACCTCGCCGTCCAGGTGTACGACCACCTCGTCGGGGAGGGCGCCGGCGGCCCGCCAGCCGTCGGCGTCCTTCACCACGGCCGTCTGCTCCGGGAGGCCGATGAGGTGGACCCCGGGCGGGGCCAGGCGAAGCGTGCGGTGCTCGGCCGTCGCACCCAGGTGCGGCACCACGGCCAGGTTCTCCACCAGCCCCAGCCCGAGCGTGAACGCCCCGCCCCTCGGGTCGACCATGGGGTCGCCGAGCACCATGGCGCCGGCCGACGAGCCGACCAGGGCGGCTCCGGCCCGCCACGCCTCGAGGAGGGCCTCCCACAGCGGCGTCTCCTTCAGCACGCTCCGGAGGTGGAGGGGCGAGCCGCCCGTCAGGTAGGTGAACCGGGCCGAGCGGACCGCCTCGACGTTGGCCGGCTCGGATGCGTCCGGGCGGCCCAGCACCGGGATCTCGCGCACCCGGGCCCCCAGCGCCTCGAAGTGGGCCACGGCGTTGGCCACGGCCCGCTCCGGCCGCTCGAAGGCGGCCGCAGTGGGCAGCACGGCGACCTCGTCGGCTCCCACCGACTCGAGCAGCGAGGCGTCCAGCCCTCGCAACCCCTCCCCGAACTCACCACCTCCGACCAGCACCAACGGCCCATGCGACATGCCCAGCACCCTACGAGTCAGGACCAGGGCCTGAGCCACCCGGAGAGGGGCGAGCGAAGCGAGCGAGCCGGCGGAGGCGGCCGCCCGCCTGGCTGGACTGACGAGGAGCGGAGGCGAGCCCCCCGGGCGAGCTGAGCACTTCAGGAGGGAAGCCAGGTGGTTCAGGGGCCGCCGCAGCTGCGGCGGGAGACACGGGCCTGACCCGGATGATCGCCTCGCCCTCGATGGCGAGGAACAGGGGCGGGGGCAGGCGGAGCCACCGCTGCTCGATCGGCACGAGCCCGGCCTGGCGCAGCGCGACGGTGGCCGGGCGGTCGAGGTGGCAGCCCCCGGGCAGCCGGCTCCACCACGGATCCAGGGCCGTCTGGAGGCGGCCGACGACACCTCCGCCGTGGACGTGCTCGAGGTAGTGGAGGCGGCCGTCCTCGGCCAGCACGGCCCGCACCGCGACCGCGGCGGCCAGCGGATCGGGGGCCGAGCAGAGCACGAGCGTGGCGACGACGGCGTCGTAGCCGGCCGCCGGGAACGGTCCCTCGGCGCCTGCGTCGTGGACGGCGACAGAGAAGGGCCAGCGGCGTTCGGCCACCCGCCCCTCCAGGCGCCTGCGCCGCCGGGGGTCGGGCTCGCACAGGTCGAGGTGGTCGACGTCCTTCCGGTACCAGCGGAGGTTGGCGCCGGCGCCGGCGCCGACCTCCAGGACCCGACCGGCGGCGCCGGCCAGCACGCGGGCCCGGGCCGGACCGAGGGTCGACCGTTCGAGCGGCACGGTCACGACCTCGTGGGCGCCGAGGGCCATTGCCGAAGATGTTACCGACGAGTAGGTTGCCCGCTTGTGATCGTCACGATGGTGGGCATCCTCGGTTCGGGGATCATGGGGTCGGGCATCGCCGAGGCGGTGGCCAAGGCCGGTTTTCACGTGGTGCTGCGCAGCCGCTCGGCGGCCACCGCCGACGCCACCAGGGTCACCCTGGAGAAGGGCTTGGCCAAGCAGGTGGCCAAGGGGCGGTTCGCACAAGACGAGGCCGATGCGGTCCTCGGCAGGATCGGCACGACCAGCCACCTCGACGACCTGGCTCCGTGCCAGCTCGTCGTCGAGTCGGTGGTCGAGGACCTGGCGGTCAAGCAGGCGCTGTTCGCCGACCTCGATCGCGTCGTTGCCACCGACGCCATCCTGGCCACCAACACCTCGACGCTGCCAGTGGTGGAGCTCGCTGTCACCGTCTCCGCGCCCGAGCGGGTGTGCGGGATGCACTTCTTCAACCCGGCGCCGGTGATGAAGCTGGTGGAGATCGTGGCGCCGATCACCGCCAGCGAGGAGACGATCGCCACCGCCACCGGCTTTGCGCTGGCGTGCGGGAAGGAGCCGGTGCGGGTGAAGGACCGCGCCGGCTTCATCGTGAACGCCCTGCTGTTCCCCTACCTGAACAACGCCGTGCGGCTCCTCGAGCGGGGGGTGGCGGACCGCAACGGCATCGACGGGGCGATGAAGGGCGGGTGCGGGTTCCCCATGGGTCCCCTGGCGCTGCTCGACCTGGTCGGCCTCGACACCAGCCTGGCCATCCTCGAGACCCTCGACGCCGAGAACGGCGACTGCCGGCCGGCCCCCCTGCTGCGCCGGATGGTGACGGCGGGGCACCTAGGCCGTAAATCGGGCAAGGGCTTCTACGCCTACGCAGACCGCCGATGAGGTGATGCTCAGGGTGCTGCTGGGGGCACCCTGGGAACGAGCAGGCTGAGCCGGTTGAGGAGGTTGAGGACGGCGTCGGCGGCGAGGTCGATCGGCTCGTCGCCCTCGAGGCGCAGGTCGGGGGAGGTCGGCGCCTCGTAGGGATCGTCGATGCCGGTCATGCCCCGCAGCAGCCCGGCCCTCGCCCGGGCGTAGAGGCCCTTCGGGTCCCGCTGCTCGCACACGGCCAACGGGGTGGCCACGTGGACCTCGAGGAGGCGCAGCCCTCGGGCCTCGTGGGCAGACCGGGCGGCGGCTCGGCCGGCGGCGTACGGGGCGATCACCGGCACGAGCGCCACCAGTCCGGCATCGGCGAACAGGCGCGCCACCTCGCCCACCCGCCGCACGTTCTCCTCCCGGCTGCGCCGGTCGAAGCCGAGGTCGGCATTCAGGCCGTGGCGGAGGTTGTCGCCGTCCAACAGGTAGCACGGGCGCCGGGCGGCCAGGAGGCGGCGCTCGACCTCGACCGCCACGCTGGACTTCCCGGACGCCGAGAGGCCCGTGAGCCAGATCGTGGCCCCCCCGGGCGAGCCCAGCGCCGCCCAGCGCTGCTCCCGGGCTGCGTGCTCGTGCCAGACGACGTCGGCCACGGGCAGGGCACGCTACCCCCGGCCCGATGGGCTCAGGCGGCTTGCCGCAGCAGCAGGATGGCCCGCTCGGAGTCGACGACGCGACGCTCGCCCGGCTGCAGCTGGCCGGCGGACCCGTCGGCGGCCAGCGCAGCCACCGAATCGGCCTGGCCCGGGCCGGCCACCTGGAGGAGGACGGCCCCGCCCGGCACGAGGTGGCGGGCGGCCACGGCCAGGCAGCTGCGGACCACGGCGAGACCGTCGGGGCCCCCGTCGATGGCCAGGCGTGGGTCCTCGGGGAAGCGGCTGACCTCACCGGACGGGAGGTAGGGCGGATCGGCGATCACCAGGGGGAACCGCTCCTCGGGGTTCACGGCCTGCTCGAGCGGTGCCACCCGCACCTGCACCCGCGAGGCCCATCCGGCCCGCCGGGCGTTGGCCAGCGCAAAGGCGGCCGCGGTGCCGTCGACCTCCACCTGCACCAGGTCGCGGTCGGCGAGGACCGCGGCGGCCAGGCCGATGTGGCCGGCGCCGGCGCACAGCTCGAGCAGCGGTCCGGGGGTGGCATCGGCCGCCAGCTCGGCGGCCCACCGGCTCTGCTCCAGGGTCCAGGCTCGTGGCTCCAGCACCCGCTCGTCGAACGAGATGTCGAGAGGGCCGAACCGGCAGGTGCGGCCCTCAGGTGCCCGAGCGGGCGGGTCGGACACGGACAGGGGTTACCCGCACTCGCCTTCGTCATGCAAGTTTCAGCGATGTTTCCGGACGGTCTCGGTCGGTAAGCATCACAGGGCCCCAACCAAGGAGCCCCGTGCCGTCCGATAGCAGCACCCACCCCCCGAGCCTGGCGGCGCGCCTCGACGAGGCGCTGGGCACAGGCGAGGTCGACCAGCTCGAGCGGCTGGCCAGGGCCGACCCGGCGGACCGCTTCGACGCAGTCGACGCGCTGCTCGGCATCTACGAGCTGTGGAACAGCTCCCTGCCGACTGCCGATGGTCGGGAGCGCTTCCAGAACCACCCGGCGGTGGCCAGCCTGAAGTGGCGCCTGGAGGCGCCCTTCCTGGCGCTCCTCGACGAGTGGACGAGCGGCGGCGGGCCGAGCGACGCCGACGCCTGCGCAGCGATGCGGCGCATCGCCCGCCGCGACGACGACAACGTCTACGACTGGCTGGCGACGACGGCCGACGACGAGCAGCTGCGGCGCTTCCTGGCGCTCGAGGGCGGGCCGGACGCCGGCTTCGACGACCTCGTGGCCACGTGCCAGGTGGGCCTGACGGGCGGGCCGAAGGTCGTCCTCGGGGCCAACTACTGGGACGAGATGGGACGGGGGCGGCCCGAGTACGTCCACACCGAGCTGCACGACCGCATGGTGGCCGCCCTCGGCCTGCCGGGCCTCTCCCGCTCGGAGCTGCCCCAGAGCTCGCTCGACCGCACCGCCCTGAACGGCCTGCTGGCCACGAACCGCTGGCTGCAGCCCGAGCTGGTGGGGGCCCTCGGGCTGCTCGAGCTGCAGGCCGGGCCGCCTTGCCGGAAGGTCGTGCAGGCCCTCACCCGGCTGGACGCTCCCGCCGACGCCCTCCCGTTCTATGAGGAGCACGCCACCACCGACCCCCGGCACGGCAAGGAGTGGCTGGACGGCGTCGTCACCCCGCTCGTGGACGACCACCCGTCCTGGGGGCCCCGCATCGTGCGCGGCGCCGCCTGGCGGGCCGAGGTGAACCGTCGCCTCTTCGCCGACGCGCTGCGCCTCCTGCAGGGCGAGACCTCCGCGCAGAGCGCCACCGGGTAAGGGAGGAGCCGCGTGCGGCTCGGCCGGTACGCTCGCCCCATGCGCATCGGCGTCGTCGGAGCCACCGGACTCGTCGGTGGTCAGCTGCTGAAGACCCTCGAGGAGCGGGGCTTCCCGACCGAGGAGCTGCGTGCCTTCGCCTCGGCCCGCTCGGCTGGCCGGGCGGTGGCCTACCGCGGCGTCGAGGTACTGGTCGAGGACGCCTCCACCGCCTCCTACGAGGGGCTCGACGTGGTCCTGATGTCGGCGGGGGCGACGCTTTCGCGTCGTCTGGCGCCGACGATCGCTGCGCAGGGCCCGCTCGTCGTCGACAACTCCTCGGCGTGGCGGATGGACGACGAGGTCCCGCTCGTCGTGGCCGAGGTCAACCCCGGGGCGGTGGCCTCCACTCCGAAGGGGATCATCGCCAACCCCAACTGCACGACGATGGTCTGCATGCCGGTGCTGGCGCCGCTCCACGCCGAGGCCGGCCTCCTCCGCGTCGTCGCCTCCACCTACCAGGCGGTCTCGGGGGCCGGCGTCGACGGCATCGCCGAGCTGTCCGGCCAGCTGGCGGCCGGGGGCGAGAAGGGCCGCGAGCTCACGTGGGCGGGCGACAGCGTCGACCTCGGGGTGCCGTCGGTCTTCCCCCAGCCGATCGCCTTCAACGTCATCCCCCAGGCCGGCACCTTCGTCGACGACGAGACCGACGAGGAGAAGAAGTTCCGCAACGAGAGCCGGAAGATCCTCGGGCTCCCCGAGCTCGACGTCGCCTGCACCTGCGTACGGGTGCCCGTCTTCACCGGGCACTCGGTCAGCCTGGTCATCGAGACCTCGAGGGACCTGGCGCCGGAGCGGGCCGTCGAGCTCCTCCGGACGGCCCCAGGCGTCGAGCTCGCCGCCGTGCCGACGCCGCTGCTCGCTGCGGGACGGGATCCCTCCTACGTCGGCCGCATCCGCCGGGCCGGCGACCGCCCGCGAACCCTGGCGGCGTTCGTGAGCGGCGACAACCTCCGCAAGGGCGCAGCCCTGAACGCGGTGCAGATCGCCGAGGTTCTGATCTCAGAGGGAAGGCTCGGGTAGGCCGTACCCTCGCTGCTGGTGACGGTCGAGCACGGCAGAGCCCAGGACACGGTGCTCCGCGCCCTGGCTGCCGAGGCCGCCTCGCTGACCGGAGGAGACGGGGCCATCGTCGGTCTCACCGACGGCCCGACGGTGCGATTCCGGCTGGGCGTCGGCGTCTTCGAGGGCAGCGACTTCAGCGCTTCGCTGCTGGTCCCGCCGGCCCGGCCCCTGCTCGCCGGGCGCGGGCTGCTCGGCGACGGCCTCGAGGAGGTGTCCCCGGGGGTGCGTCGGGAGATCGAGCGGCTCGGCGTCCGATCCGTCGTGTCGACGCCCGTCGTGGCCGCGCAGCGGCCGTGCGGCGTCATCACCTCCGTCCGCTGTGGCGCCAGTGTCTTCGGCCAGGCCGACCTCGAGGCCCTCAACGGGCTGGCGAGGCTCGCCGGGGACGCCATCGAGAGCGCCTGGGCGCTTCGCACCCCCTACGGCTGGCTCACCCTCGAGAGCGCTCCGGTCGGCATGGCGGTCACTGCCGTCGACGGGACCTTCATCGAGGTGAACGGGGCCTTCGCCACCTGCCTGGGCTGGGAGGCGACCGAGCTCGTCGGCCGGACCCTCCAGTCGATCATGCACGCAGACGACGTTGACCTCAGCCAACGGGTGCTCCGCCATGCGATCTCCGACCCGACGACCAGGCACTTCCGCCTCGACCCCCAGCGGTTCTGCAGCCCGGACGGCGAGGTGGTGTGGGCCGACCTCTCGTTCACGATCGTCCGGAACGCGACCGGGCGGGCCGAGCAGCTGATCACCCAGGCCGTCGACGTCACCGACCGGCAGGCGGCCGAGGACGAGCTGGCCCAGCTGGCCATTCACGATCGGCTCACCGGCCTGCCGAACCGTCGCAACTTCACCGACGCAGTGGCCTCGGCCGTGCTCGATGCGGAGCGCCACGGCACAACGGTGGCCGTGCTGTTCCTCGACCTCGACCGGTTCAAGGTGGTCAACGAGAGCATCGGGCACGAGGGCGGTGACAAGGTGCTCTGCGAGGTGGCGCAGCGGCTGCGCCTGGCGACGAGGAGCCGCCAGACCGTCGCCCGGTTCGGGGCGGACAGCTTCGCCATCCTCTGCGAGGAGGTGCGCGGCCCGGCCGACGCGCAAACGATCGCCCGGCACCTGTTGGCCGCCCTCACCGAGCCTGTCCTGGTGGGTGCTCGCGAGGTGCGGGCGGCCGCCAGCGTCGGCGTGGCGCTGGGCGGGGCCTCCCGCCCCACCTCGGCGGCATCTCTCCTGCGGGAGGCCGACGCCGCCTGCTCGAAGGCCAAGTCGCGGGGCGGGGGGACCGTGGCGATGTTCGACGAGGCCCTGCGGGACCGGGCCCACGAGCGCCTCGACGTCGAGGCCGCGCTGCAGCACGCCGTCAGCCGCCAGGAGCTCCGCCTCTTCTACCAGCCCGAGGTGGACCTGCGCACCGGCCGGCTGGTCGGCCTCGAAGCGCTGCTGCGGTGGGAGCACCCGGTCCTCGGCCTCCTCGCCCCCGAGGGATTCCTCGACGTCGCTGAGGAGAGCGGGCTCGTCGTCGAGATCGGCCACTGGGTCCTGCTGGCCGCGGCCGAGCAGATGGGCGCCTGGCGCCGGCGCTGGCCTGAGCTGGCGCCGGTCTCCCTCGGCGTCAACGTCGCCGCCCGCCAGCTGTCGGACCCGAGGCTCCCCGATTGCGTGGCCCGGGCCCGCACGGCCGCTGGACCCGGAGCGCCGCTGTGCCTCGAGGTCACCGAGACCGAGCTGCTGGCCTCGGCCGCTGAGGCGACCCAGATGCTGTCCCGGCTGCGCCGCGACGGAGTCCGGGTGGCGCTCGACGACCTCGGCACCGGCTACGCGTCGCTGGCCTACGTCGCCGGCTTCGAGGCCGACGTCTTGAAGATCGACCGCAGCTTCACGGCCGGCCTTGGTGGGGTGCACCGGGCCCAGGAGGCCGTGGTCACCGCCCTGGTCAGCCTGGGCCGGAGCCTGGGGCAGGACCTTGTGGCCGAAGGGGTCGAGACCGTCGAGCAGGCGCGCCACCTGCTCCGCCTCGGCTGCAACGTGGCCCAGGGCTTCCTGTGCGGCAGGCCGGCCGGTGCCGAGGAGCTGGCTCCGGTCCTCGAGGCGGCGGCCTCGGGCCGTCCGGTCTTCTTCCTTCAACCGGCCGGTCAGCCGCAGGCGCAGGGAACCCCGGCGCAACGGGGGCAGCCGCTGGCGTAGCGCGCCGCCGCCTCGCTCAGCGACAGGCCGAGCTGGTTGGCCAGCGAGGCGAGCCAGGCCAGGACGTCGCCGAGCTCGTGCAGCTGCTGGGCGGCCGTTCCCTTGCGCACCGCCTGGGCCAGCTCGCCCACCTCCTCGGCCAGCCAGGCGACCGTCGCCGCCCGCCCACGCGCTTGGTCGCGCTCGAGGTAGGTGTCAGCGATCACCTGCTGGAACCGGTCGAGGTCCATTGGCCGTCTGACGCTACGCCCCAAAGGCTTTCGCCCCGGCGTGGAACTAGAACCCGACGTCCACTACGGTTTGTTGCGCCGCGAAGGACCGTGGGCCGACTGGGCGTTTCAACCGGTCGCCTGAAGCGGTACGAGTGGTCTGACGATGCCAGGGGAAGGTTGCTGATGTTCTCGCTGGGAGCGCGACGCACGCGCATCCGTGCTCTCACCGTTGGCGTGGCCTTGGCCCTGGTGGCGACGTCCCTCGTCGGCGCCGGTCCGGTCGACCTGGCCCGGGCCAACGGCGACAGCCCCTATACGCCGCGCCCCGTGGTCGACGTGAACCCGGCCCCGAACATCGTGGAGACCACGCTCGTGGCCGACGAGACCACGGTCGACATCGGCAACGGCGTGACAGCCAGGGCCTTCACCTACAACGGAGCGATCCCGGGCCCGCACTTCAACCTGCAGGTCGGCAACAAGGTGGTCGTGAACCTGGAGAACCGGCTCGACGCCAGCTACACGAGCATCCACTGGCACGGCATCGAGTTGGAGAACTCCAGCGACGGCACGCCGGTGACCCAGAACCAGGTGCCGCCGGGTGGCACCTTCCGCTACGAGTTCCAGGTCCTGCGGGCGGGCGTCTACTGGTACCACCCCCACTTCGAGGGCTCCACCAACCAGGTGTTCCGGGGCCTCGAGGGCCCGATGTACGTCACCGACGCCACGGCCGACGAGAGCCGACTCCAGGCTTCGGGCGTGCTCCCCCCGCCGGTGCAGACCAAGCCGCTGCTGCTGGGCGACACCACGGTGTGCAAGGCGCCCGGCAGCAACGACGCCACCACCTATCCGAACGACCCGAACCTGCCGTGGGCCGGCGGGCCCCCCGGCTCCTACGTCACCCAGGGCGGCCCCTTCCCGGTCGACCTGTGCGAGCGGGCGCCCGTCGACGACCACGGCGACCCCCGGCCGGCGGGTCCTTTTGCGGCCGGCGAGATCCCGAATACGTGGGGTCGCGGCCTGGCCAACGCCCCCGAGGGCCAGACGGTGCTCACCAACGGGAGGAACGTCGGCGGTCGCGCCGGCTCGCCCGAGGCGCCGGGAGCGCTGGCCGCCGGAGCATCGCTTCTGCCCGTGTCCCCCGGCTCGGGAATCCGGCTGCCGCTGATCAACGGGGCGCACAGCCGGTACTTCCGGCTCCGGCTGACCGACAGCGCCGGCGCCCAGATCCCCCTCGTCCGGGTCGGGGGGGAGGGCGGATTGCTGGACAGCGCCATCCTCGAGGGTGGGACACCGCAGGGCTTCGACACCGAGTACGCGGTGGGGGAGATCGTGCTCGGGCCCTCGGAGCGGGCGGACGTGGTGGCAGCGATCCCGGCCACGGCGACGGGCATCGCCACCCTCTGGACGCTGGACTACAGCCGCCTTTCGAGCGGCTTCTCCCGGATCCCGACGGTGCCCGTGATGCACCTGGCCGTCACCGGCGCGCCGACCACTCCGCCGTACCTGATCCAGGGCGCCCACCCGAGCCTCCCCGGGGTCGTCGGAACCCCCCTGCTCGCCTCGCCGATGATCAACCACCCGATCCAGCCGCTGGTGGCCACCGGGACGCTGCTGAACCCGGCCACCTTCAGCCCGCCGAAGCCCGGGTCAGCCGACCCGAGGATCCGCATGACCCCAGGGACGGCGGCCACCTTCCCGTTCCCGTGGGGGATCGACGGTGTGCCCGGGCCCCACGACACCCACGACGGCTACGCCGAGACCCCTCGCACCGTCACCACGCGGTATGGCCGCCTGGGTGACGTCATCGACCTGAGCGTTGAGAACGCCACCACCGTCCACCACCCGTTCCACTTCCACGGGTTCTCCTTCCAACCGCTGCGGCTGGTGAGGACCGCCGGCGGGGGACCCGACTACGTGTTCCCCTATCGCGAGTACGTGGACGTGGTGGACATCCCGCCCGGGTACACCCTCGACTACCGCCTCGTCCTCGAGGACCGCAAGCTCCGGGACGCCGCCACCCCAGGCGGGGGCCTGGGCCGGTGGATGTTCCACTGCCACATCTTCCCGCACCAGTCCGGCGGCCTGATGTCGGAGTTCATCGTGGTCAAGCCCGACGGCAACGAGCGGCCGAACGTCGACGCCGACGTCGCCTCGGTGTCGGCCACTGCTGGCTCGCCAGCCTC
>JBKJUI010000152.1:0-6853 GCA_046590775.1 Acidimicrobiales bacterium | reverse complement strand
GAGCGCGACCGCCGCGGCCCCCGCCCCGAGCGGGCCGATCGGGGCGGACGTCCCGAGCGGGATGATCGCCCCGAGCGGGCGGCGCAGGGCGACCGTCCCGGTCGTCCGCCGCGTGACCAGAGCGAGCGGAGCCGGCCCAAGCGGCTCTCCCCAGGCAGCGCCCACCGCGACGCCTACCTCGCAGGCCTGGCGCCCGAGCAGCAGGTCGTGGCCGAGCTGCTGTTCCGTGGGAGCATCCCGGCGGTAAGGGCGGCGGTGGCCCAGCAGAACCAGAACCGGGCCGACGGCGCGCCGGCCATCGACGCCGAACCGCTGGTGCGGCTGGCCGAGGAGCTACTGCCCAGCGTGCGCGAAGCCGAGTGGCGCGACCGGGCTGAGGCGGCCAAGGCTGTGCTCGACGCGGTCGGGCTGCGCGACCTCCGGGCCATCGTGACCGCCTCCGACGCCTCGGCACGGGGCGACGAGGCGAAGGCCCTGGCCGCCGAGCTGCGCGAGGGCCTCGAGCGGCGCACCGTGGCCGAGCGCGAGGAGTGGCTGGCCGAGATGGCCACCTGCCTGGGTGGCGGCAAGGTCATCCGGGCGCTGCGGCTCTCGTCCCGACCGCCCGACCCCACCACCAAGGTGCCGTCAGAGCTGCTCGAGCAGCTGCGGTTGGTGGCCAGCGAGACCCTCAGCCCCGACACCCCCCAGGACCAGTGGGCCGCGCTGCTCGAGGCCGTCGTAGCTTCACCGGTTCGCCGCTCGGTCCAGCCGGTCGGCCTCCCGGAGAAGGCGGGGCCTGCGCTGCAGCTGGCCGCCAGGCAGGCGTCAGGCCGGATCCCGGCCCTGGCGGCCATGCTTGGCGTCGACCTGCCGCCGCCCCCCGGTCCCCGCCCCGGGCGAGGTGCCCGCCCCACGCCGCCCCCGCCCCCGCCCCCGCCGCCGGCGGCCACGCCGGGGTCGCCGCCTGCGTCGGCCGAGACTGCGTCGGCCGAGACTGCGTCGGCCGAGCCGGCCGCCTCCGAGCCTGCGGTGGCCGGGCCGGCCGCCTCCGAGCCTGCGGTGGCCGGGCCGGTCGACCTGGAGCCGGCTGCGCCGGAGGACGGTGACCCGTCGGCGGTCGAGCCCGGGCACGTCGCCGCCGACCCTGTCTCAGCCGAGGCCGCCCGGGAGGAGGACCCGCCCGCCGACCCCGGGCCGGTCGCCGAGTCGCCCGCCGCCGCCCAGGAGCCCGAGGTGGCCGACGGTCGCCCCGAGCGGATCGACGAACCGGAAGCGGAGTCCTCGCCCGCAGGCGCCTGAAGCGGCTTCGGGGGCCCTCGGTAAGGTCGCGGCATGATCGACGTCACCGTGGAAGGCCACGTGGCCATCATCACGCTCAACCGCCCCGAGGCGAAGAACGCCGTGAACGGAGAGGTGGCCAGACGGATGGAGGCGGCGGTCGACCGGCTCGAGGAGGACGACGCCCTCTGGGTCGGGATCCTCACCCACACCGGGAACGTCTTCTGCGCCGGCGCCGACCTCAAGGCCATCAACGCCGGCCAGGCCACCGAGCTGGCCACGGCGCGCGGCGGCTTTGCCGGCTTCGTGGAGCGGGAGCGGACCAAGCCCGTCATCGTGGCCGCTGAAGGCCCTGCGCTGGCTGGCGGCTGCGAGCTGGCCCTGGCGGCCGACCTGATCGTGGCCTCCACTGCGGCCCGGTTCGGCCTCCCCGAGGTGAAGCGCAGCCTGGTGGCCGCTGGCGGCGGTCTGTTCCGCCTGCCGCGAGCTATCCCCAGGAACGTCGCCATGGAGATGGCCCTAACGGGCGAGCCGATCAGCGCCGAGCGGGCCTCCGAGCTGGGTCTGGTCAACCGCCTCAGCGAGCCGGGGCAGGCACTGGCCGACGCACTGGCCCTGGCCGGCCAGATCACGGCCAACGCCCCGGTCGCCGTGCGCGAGAGCCGCAAGGTCGTCATGGCTGCGGCCACGGCCACCGACCAGGAGCTTTGGGACATGAGCATCGCTGGGATCGCCACCGCCATGTCGTCCGAGGACCTCGGCGAGGGGCTGATGGCCTTCCTGGAGAAACGCCCGCCGGTGTGGACCGGGCGGTAGGACGGGCCAAGGCTGTCCGATCAGGCGATCAGGCGGAGGATCCCCTGGTCGGCCAGGAGCTCGGCCAGGCCCTCGACCAGCGGCCGCTCGGTCACCTGGTCGAGGCTGACCCAGCACGCCGCCGGACCGGGTGTGCCCTCCGAGAGGACGGTGGCCTCGAAGGCGAGGAGCACCCGATGGCCCTCGTCGAGCTGCTCGACGGGCCCGAGCAGGCGGCCGCAGACCGCCTCGAGCCCGGCCTCCTCGTCCACGGCCCGCACGACCGCAGCGACCAGCGGCTCCTCGACCGCCACCGCAGTCGCCGGCAGGGACCACCGGCCGGCTTCAGGAGGCGAGGCCCGCCGCACGAGCAGGAGCCGGTCGACCTCGACCGCCACGGCCCCGACCCACAGCTCGGGTCCGGTCACAGGTCCCGGTGGACCACCAGCAGACGGGCGGTCATGCCGAAGGTCTCGAAGAAGTTCTTGGTGTCGCGGGCGCCCGGGAGGGCGAAGGCGTCGATCCCGCTGCAGGCCTGCTCGCCCGCCCACCCGACGACGGCGTCGAGCATCGCCTCGCCCACACCGACGGCCCGGGCCTCCTGGTGGACGTGCAGCTCCTCGATGACCGCCACGTCCCCGTCGGCCGAGACGACGGCGTAGCCCACCGGAACGTCATCGACCGTCCCGGCCCACAGGCCGGTCGTCGGGTCGTCGAGGGCCTCGGCAAAGGCGAGGTCGAGAGGCTCCGGCCGGCAGTGCCGGGCCACGAGCAGCCGCCCGCCCCGGTTCTCGGACTGCTCGAGGCGGGCGGCACGCGCCAGTTCGACGATGATCGGCAGGTCCGCGGCGCAGGCCGCCCTGGCCCCGACGTCCACCGCTACTGCAGCTGGGAGATCTTGGTGAGGACGGTCTTGCGGCGGCGGGTGGCCGCCTCGTAGAGCCGTACCTGCTCGAGCTCGGCGGGAGAGAGCCCGGCCAGCCGCTGCACCACCTGGCTGGCCGACAGGGCGTCGTACCCGTGGATGGCGAGGTCGGCCGAGGGCGGTACCGTCTCGTCGTCTCCTGGAGCGGCCTCATGCAGCAGATCCGGCGCCGGCTCCGACCCGCCGCCGACCCCCTCGGAGTCCGGCACGGTGACCGCGACGTCGACCGGCGGCGCCTCCTCCGGCTCCGGCCCCGGTGCAGGAACGGGCTGAGACGTCGGCATGGGCGCGGGTGCGGTGTAGGCCTTCAGGCGCTTCTCGACCTCGACCTTGCCCTGCTTGACGGCGAACTGGCCGATGAAGCGGGCCATCGACACCTGCCCCTCGATCTGGGACCGCCCCTTCGCCACCATCTCGGGCAGCTGGGTGCGGGCCGTCATGGCCAGGCCCAGGGGGGCGAACACGAGCAGGTCGAGGACCTGGTCGACGGGGTTCTTCTCCTCAGGCACCGCCCGAGTCTGCTGCACCGTCCCCGACGACCGCTAACCGGTGGTGGATGTCTACTCGCAGTCCAGGCAGATCGTCTTCTTCCCTGACGAGCGGCTGAGCTGGGTGATCTTCTTCACGAGGAAGCACGACTGGCAGAGGAACTCGTCCTGCTGCTTGGGCAGGACCCGGCCGGCGCCGTCGGTGCGGTCCTCGGGCTCGGGGGTCTCGTCCTCGTCGTCCTCCTCCTCCTGGACGACGAGGCGCTCCTTCAGGATCTCGTCCAGGCTGGCCTCGACGTCGTCGGGGTCGGTCAGGTCCTCGTCGTCGATGTCCTCCTCGTCGGCGGCCGCCGCCGGCTTGGCCGCGGCGGTCTCGTCGACCACCTCGTCGTCGACCACGAGGTCGGCGTCGTCGGCGGCGACGTCGTCGTCGGCGATCACCTCGTCAGGGTCGAGGTCCTCCTCGTCCAGGTCCTCCTCGAGGTCCGCCTCGTCGATCTCCTCGGGCTCGGCTTCGAGCAGATCGTCCTCGTCTTCAGCAGGCATGGTTCTCCATCGTGGGCAGCGCGGGCGGGACCATACACCGCCTGCTGGTGTCAGCCGGTGGCCAGATGGCGCCGGACCGGGAGCCCGGAGAACGCCGGCCGGGGCGGCGTTCTTCCCGCTACGGGGTCGGAGTCGGGGTGGCCGCCGCGCCGGGCGCCGGGGACGCCGTGCCGCCGCCGGCCACGCCGAGGTTCAGGTTGGAGAGGCCGTCGACCTTCCACTCCCCCTCGACCTTCACCAAGGAGAGGTCGACGTAGTTGTCGAGGGAGACCCGTGGCCCGCCGACGCCGGTGGCCCGGATCTCGAGGCGGACGATGGCCGAGGCCTTGCCGGCCCCCAGGTTGCCGACGAACACGTCGTTCACCGTGGCCTCCGACGTGGCCTTGGTCTGGTCGATCAGGGAGGCCAGCGCCCCCACCGCCCGCTCGAACTCGCTGGAGAAGGCGCCGGTGGAAAGGGCCAGCACCCGGCGCTTGGTGGCCTCGAAGTCCCGGTAGTCATAGGTGCTCAGCGCCGTGGCCAGCCGCCCGGCGACCTCCTCGACGGCCTGGCGGTCGGCCCGCTCACGGTTGCGGTCGGCGGTGGCGTCGGCGGCCAGCAACGAGGTGGCGAGGGCCACGACGAGCAGGACGGCAAGGGCGGCCCACAGGAGCGCAGGCCCCCGGCGGGCGCGCCGGTCGGAGGGCCCGGCAACGATGCCCTCGGCTCCATCGGCCTGCTCGTCCTCGGTCGCTTCGGCCCGGGTGTGGGCAATGGCCTTCGGTTGCTCGAGCGGCTCCGGCGGCCCGACTGGCTCGTGCGGCGCGGCCTCGTCGTGCTGGGGCGGGGCGTTCTCCACGGGGCTCACGAGGCTAGGTCTGCCTGCGGCGAGCGGAGGAACGAGCGACCAGGCGGGCGGCGAGGGCGGCGGCCACGAGGGCGGCGACGCCGGCCAGCGCGTCCTCGCCGCCGGTGGCGGGGAGGAAGCCGATCGGGCCGCCGGCGCCTGCCGCCCCGGGGCCCGACGGGGTGTAGTCGACCCCGCTGGGGGTGGCGGCGACGCTGGTGGCGCACACCTTGGGCGGGTTGCTCTGCGGCAGGACCTTGGGGGGGTCGAACTGGGGGGTCGGCCGGGTCGGCGTGGCGACCAGGCCCACCCGCAGCCAGGGGCCGTCCGGCTCGATCTCGTAGCTGTCGTGGAAGGCGGCATAGGCGCGCGGGCCGATGTTCAAAAGGGCCCGCAGCTCCCGGAGGCTCCGGTCGGTCGAGGTGATGTCGATCAGCTGGCCGAGCACGTCGAGGCTGCAGTCGAGGTCGGGCCGGGTGGCCTCGATCAGCGAGGAGGTCTCGGAGAAGAAGGACGGGCCCTGGTCGAGGAGGCGGTTCGTGTCGGCCTTGCCGTCGCGCAGCGTGCGGGCCAGAGCATCCAGGTCGTTGAGGGTCGAGGTGATCGTCCCGCTCTTGTCGGCCAGCAGCTTGGTGAGGGCGGTGTTGTTCTGCGACAGCCGGTCGAGCGTGGCCGTGCGGGACACCAGCGTCGTCCCCAGCTCGTCACTGGCGTCGCCCAGGGTGCGCAGGGCGCCCTCGTTGCCCTGGAGGCCGATGGCGGTCTCGCGAAGCAGCGTCGCCACCGCATCCGGGGGGATCGACGAGACGAGTCGGCTGGCCGAGCGAAGCAGCTCGGAGAACTCGAGCGGGACCGTGGTCTGCTCGAGCGGGACGACGAAGTCCTTCGAGCTCTT
This sequence comes from Acidimicrobiales bacterium, assembly GCA_046590775.1. Taxonomy (GTDB): domain Bacteria; phylum Actinomycetota; class Acidimicrobiia; order Acidimicrobiales; family JAUJNH01; genus JAUJNH01. The sequence continues at coordinate 1,118 of JBKJUI010000152.1, read as the reverse complement.
CGGCATGGGGACGCCGTCGCCCTGGAGGTCGGGCGGGGGCCGGAAGTCGACGATCGGCTCGCCGATGGCCGACTTGCGCTGGATGTTGGCTGAGGAGCCCGTCGGGATGTCGACGCCGCGGTCGATGTCCATGGTCACAAGGACGCTGCCGGTGTCGCGCTCGACGCCGGTCACCGTGCCGACCGGCACCCCGAGGTAGGTCACCTCGGCGTTCTTCCCCACTCCTCCGGTGACGGCGAACCGGCTGCGCAGCGTGTACGGGCCCTCGAGCTGGCGGATGCTGACGACGTTCGAGACGGCCCAGCTGACCATCACGAGCGAGAGCAGCGTGAAGAACACAAGGTTGACCAAGACCCGGCGCCGCATCATGGGGTCGGCCTCTTGCCGGCGGGGCAGGGGCCGACGAGGTTGTCCGGCGAGCGGCAGTCGAAGGCGCTCGGGATGACCCACTGGTAGATCTGGGCGAAGTCCCGCGGGATCGACTTTGGCGTGCCCAGCATGAACATCGCGAGGAAGTCGAGGAGCCTCCCCACCTCGACCTGGCTCTGCGCCACCTGGCCGAGGATGACGTCGACCTGGCGGAGCTGGCGGTCGATGTCGCTGCGGTAGCGGCGGACCAGGTCGTCGCCCGTCTGGCTGACCCGGGTGAGGGCGGCGAGGGTGTCGATCGCCTTCTGCCGGTTGTCGGACAGCACCTGCGTCGTGACCGCCAGGTTGTCGAGGAGGGTGGACAGCTCGCCCTTCCCGGCGGCCAGGGTCTGGGTGGCGGCGTCGAGGCCGTCGATGATGCGGCCGATGTCCGTCGTGCGGGAGGCCAGCGTGCGGCTGACCGTGGCCAGGTCGGTGACGAGCGTGCGCAGGTCGGCGCCACGCCCGGCGAAGCCCTCGGCGCCCGTCTGGACGAGGGTGGCCAGGTCGGTGCTGACCACCCCGCCGAGGACGGTGACGGCCTCCTGGGCGATGAACTCCAGCTCCGGCGCCTCGTCTCCGCTGCCGAGGTCGTCGCCGCCGGCCAGGAAGGGACCGGCGGCCGGGTCGGCTCCCCGGGGGCGCAGCTCGATGAACTTCTCGCCGAGGAGCGAGCTGGTGCGCAGCACGGGCTGGGAGTCCTTCGGGAC
>JBKJUI010000051.1:0-2525 GCA_046590775.1 Acidimicrobiales bacterium | reverse complement strand
CCACCCGGCCCAGCTCGGCGAAGGTCGACAGGTCGGGGTGGGAGGGAACGACGCGCACGGTGAAGCCGTAGCGTCCCGCCCGCTCGCAGGTGAAGGTGCCGTCGTACCGGTGCTGGCGGCCTTCGGAGGCGCTCAGGGTCATCGACAGGATGGACGGGTCGATCAGTTCGTCCGCAGGGCCGACGGCGCCGTGCACCAACTGCACGTCGACGTCGGCGGGGCCGAGCTTCCCCAGCACCACCTCGGCTGAGATGGCCCGATCGCGGCCGAGGTCGATGGCCAGGCTGTCGCTGGTGACGTCGTCGACTGAGACACCGGACCACCCCTCGGCCACCCGTTGTTTCCAACCCGACAGCACCTTGGCCCGCTGGTGGCCGTCGCCGGACATCACGTCGGCGCCGGCCGCCCCCGGCTCGTACATGTCGGTGACGTAGTCGCGCACCATCCGGGCCGCGGACACCTCGGGGCCGAGGGTGCGGAGTGAGCGGCGCACCCGCTGCAGCCACCGCTGGGGCGGACGCCCGGGCGCCCGCTCGTAGAACAACGGGACGATCTGGCGCTCGAGCAGGTCGAAGAGGCTCGAGGCCTCGGCCTGGTCGCGCCGGCCCAGGTCGTCCCAGCCCTCGGTGGAGGCGATGGCCCAGCCGTTCTCGCCGTCGAAGTACTCGTCCCACCAGCCGTCACGGATCGAGCAGTTCAAAACGCCGTTGAGCGCGGCCTTCTCGCCGCTGGTCCCGCACGCCTCGAGCGGCCGACGGGGGGTGTTGAGCCAGACATCGCAGCCCTGCAGGAGCATGCGGGCCAGGGCCATGTCGTAGTCCTCGAGGAACGCCACCCGGTGGCGGACGTCGGTCTGGCGGGAGAACTGGACCACCTGGCGGATGAGGTCCTTGCCCAGATCGTCGGCGGGGTGGGCCTTGCCGGCGAACAGGAGCTGCACCGGACGCTCGGCGTCGAGAAGGAGCCGCTTGAGGCGGTCGGGCTGGGACAGCAGCAGGGTCGCCCGCTTGTACGGGGCGAAGCGCCGCGCAAAACCGATGGTCAGGGCGTCGGGGTCGAACGCCTCGGCGCACCAGGCGGCGTCGGGCTCTGACAGGCCCCGAGCCAGCGCCGACTCGTGCAGGCGCCGGCGGGCGAAGGCCACCAGGCGCTCGCGGGCCTGCTGGCGGGCCCGCCACAGCTCGTCCTCGCCGGCGTCTTCGATGCGGGCCCAGCGGTCGGGGCCGGCCTGGGCCCACTCGGGCAGGACGTGGCGGTCGAAGAGGTCGCGCATCTCCGGCGCCACCCAGGTACGGGCGTGGACGCCGTTGGTGACCGAGCCGATGGGCAGCTCCTCGACGGGCACGCCGGGCCAGACAGGGGCGAAGATCTGGCGGCTGACCACGCCGTGCAGCTCGGACACGCCGTTGGCCTGGGCGGCCAGCCGCAGGCCCATGACGGCCATGTTGAACGGGGCGTCGAGCGCCTCGCCGGGCATGTGGCCCAGGCTCATCACCCGGTCGAGGTGCACGCCGCACTCGTCGGCCCAGCCCTTGAAGTACTTCTCCATGAGGTGGCGGGGGAAGCGGTCCATGCCCGCAGGCACGGGGGTGTGGGTGGTGAAGACGGTGCCCGCCCGCACCGCTTCGATGGCCTCGTCGAAGGAGAGCCCGTCGTCGAGGATGGCCCGCCGCACCCGTTCGAGGCCGAGGAAGCCGGCGTGGCCCTCGTTGGAGTGGAACACCTGGGGCTCATGGCCCATGAGCTCGACGGCCCGGACCCCGCCCACGCCCAGGAGGATTTCCTGGCGCAGCCGGTGCTCGCTGTCACCGCCGTAGAGCCGGTCGGTGACGGTGCGGGAGTCGTCGTCGTTCTCCTCAATGTCGGCGTCGAGGAGGTAGAGCGGGACCCGGCCCACCCGCGCCTCCCAGATGCGGGCCAGCAGAGTGGTGCCGGCCAGCTCCACCTGGACCCGCGTGTTCTCCACCTGCAGGAGGGACATCAGATGGGGGTCGAGGTCGACGTAACGTTCTTTCTGCCACCCGTCGGGCTCCAGCTCCTGGCGGAAGTACCCCTGGTGGTAGAAGAGGCCGACGCCCACGAGGGGGACGCCCAGCCCGCTGGCCGCCTTCAGGTGGTCGCCGGCGAGGACACCCAGGCCCCCGGAGTACTGCGGCAGCGCCTCGGCGATGCCGAACTCGGGCGAGAAGTAGGCAACCGTGCTCAGGGGCGACCGGTCGGTCCGGGACTGGAACCAGCGGGGCCCGGCCAGGTAGCGCTTCAGCTCCGCCTCCACCTCGCCGAGGTACCGGACGAAGCCCGAATCGGCCTTGAGGGCCTCGAGCCGCTCGCGCGACACGGTGCCCAGGAGGTGGACCGGATCGTGGAGGCTGGCGTCCCAACCGTCGGGGTCGACCCAACGGAACAGGTCACGGGTCTGCTCGTCCCACGACCACCGCAGGTTCATGGCCAGCGGCTCGAGCGCGGCCAGTTCGGCGGGCACGGAGGGACGGACGGTGAAGCTGCGCAGCGCTCTCATGCCGAGA
>JBKJUI010000436.1:0-5070 GCA_046590775.1 Acidimicrobiales bacterium | reverse complement strand
CGCCACCACCGACGGCGGGGCCGGTGCCGTGGCCGCGGTCGGTCGCGGCGCCCGGCTGGTCGGCGTCGAGGTGGCCGTGGCCTGTGACGTCACCACCCGCTTCGTCGAGGCCGCCGCGACCTTCGCCCCCCAGAAGGGGGCCACCGCCGCACAGGTCGCCCTCCTCGATCGCCGGCTCCAGCGCATGGCCCAAGAGCTCGAGGCGCTGGGCGGCGTCGACGTGCGCGCGCTGGTCGGGTCCGGCGCGGCCGGGGGGCTGGGCGGGGCCCTGGCCGCGCTCGGCGCCACGCTGGTGCCCGGCTTCGACGTGGTGGCCGAGGCGCTCGACCTGGCCGAGCGGGTGGCGGCCGCCGACCTGGTCGTCACCGGCGAGGGGTACCTCGACGACCAGAGCTTCGCCGGCAAGGCGGTGGGAGGGGTGGTGGCGCTGGCCGCGGCCGCCGGAGTCCAGGTCGTGGCCGTGGTGGGCGACGCCGACCCCGACGTCGAGGTCCCGGACGGGGTCGAGGTCACGTCGCTCGTCGCGGAGTTCGGCGACGAGCGGGCCCGCACCGACACTGCGGCCTGCCTCAGCGAGGCGGTGGCCAACCTGCTTGCCGAGCGAGGCGGAGTCGCGCCAGACTGAGGGGCCAACATCCAGAGCGGTCGAGGGACGGGCCCGACGACGCCGCGGCAACCAGCTTCGAAAGCCAGGTGCCAATGCCCGAACGATGAAGGGAAATGCTCCTCCTATGACGTTTGTGACCGGCCTGACCTGTCGGGAGTGTGGACGCGACTACCCCGCCGAGGCGCTGCACGTCTGCGACTTCTGCTTCGGCCCCCTCGAGGTGGCCTACGACCTCGACGCAGTGCGCGGCTCGATCACCCGGGAGTCGATCGAGGCCGGGCCCCGCACCATCTGGCGCTGGGCCGACCTGCTCCCGTCGACCCCGCCCGGCGAGGTCGACCTCGGGGCCGGCGGCACGCCGCTGGTGCGGGCCGACCGCCTGGCCGCCGAGCTCGGCCTGGGCGAGCTGTGGCTCAAGGACGACACCCGCAACCCCACCGGCTCGTTCAAGGACCGGGTGGTGGCGGTGGCGCTCGCCAAGGCCCGGGAGCTCGGCTTCAAGGTGGCGGCGTGCGCCTCGACCGGGAACCTGGCCAACTCTGTCGCCGCCCACGCCGCCCGGGCCGGCATGCGCTCCATCGTGTTCATCCCCTCCGACCTCGAGCCGGCGAAGATCACCACCACGGCGGTGTACGGCGGCACCCTGGTGGCCGTGAGGGGCTCCTACGACGACGTGAACCGCCTGTGTGCCGAGCTCACCTCCGAGCAGCCGACCTGGGCCTTCGTCAACGTCAACGTCCGGACCTACTACGCCGAGGGCTCCAAGACGCTGGCCTTCGAGGTGGCCGAGCAGCTGGGGTGGCAGGCGCCCGACCACGTCGTGGTGCCGGTGGCCAGCGGCAGCCAGCTGTGCAAGATCGACAAGGGTTTCCGCCAGCTGGCCGAAGTGGGGCTCATCGCCGAGCACCCGGTGCGCATCTCCGGCGCCCAGGCCGAGGGCTGCTCCCCGGTGGCCACGGCCTTCGCCGCCGGCTGGGAGACGTTCAAGCCCCAGCGGCCGAAGACCATCGCCAAGAGCCTGGCCATCGGGAACCCGGCCGACGGCACCTACGCCCTCGAGGCCGTGCGCCGCAGCGGCGGGGCGGTCGGCTCGGTCACCGACGACGAGATCGTCGAGGGCATCCGGCTGCTGGCCCGAACCGAGGGGATCTTCGCCGAGACGGCCGGCGGCGTCACCGTGGCCACCCTGGCCAAGCTGGCCGCCACCGGGGTGGTCCGCTCGGACGAGCGGGTCGTCGCCTACATCACGGGCAGCGGCCTGAAGACGGTCGACGCCGTCAGCCCGGTGGTCGGTCCTTCCGCCACCATCGAACCAACTCTGCAGGCCTTCTCCGAGGCCGCCGACTTCCAGGAGGCCTGAGCCCATGCCCACCGTCCGCATCCCCACCCAGCTGCGCACCTTGACCGCCGGCCAGGGCGAGGTCACCGTCGAGGGATCGAGCGTCGGCGAGGTCCTGAAGGCCCTCGACGCCGCCCACCCCGGCATCGCCGAGCGCCTCTTCGACGACGCCGGCGCCCTCCGCCGCTTCGTCAACGTCTTCGTCGCCGACGACGACGTCCGCTTCCGCGAGGGCCTCGACACGCCGGTCGCCGAGAAGGACACCGTCTCGATCATCCCGGCGGTCGCCGGCGGCTGACCCCACCCGGGTCCGCGAGAGCGGGCTCCGGTCAGGTTGACGACGGCGCCGGGACAAACCTCAGTTCCGGGGCGGTCAGGTCGATGTGGTCTCCGTAGCTGTCATGGCGGCAGCGGGTGGAACGCGGGGTGCGAGGGTGGGCGAGGTCTTGCGGGGTCGGTTGATGTCGCGAGGGATGGCTGGGGTGGCCTCCCTGGCGCTCGTCGGGGTCCTGCCGGTACTGGCCGCGCCGGCCTCGGCGGTGCTTCCGGCGTGCACGGTGAGCTGGGCCAACCAGGTCGACGGGGCATGGGACGTCGCTGCGAACTGGTCGACCGGCGCGGTTCCCGGCGCCTCCGACGACGTCTGCATCGAGGGGTCTTCGCCGTATCGGGTGGCCATGACCGGCAGCGTCGCCATCCGCTCCATCGTCCTCGGGAGCGGCAACGCACAGCAGCGGCTGGTTGCGAACGGCACGGCGGCCAGCTCCGCCCACATCACCTTGGCCACCGCCAGCACCGTGCGGGCCAACGCGGTCCTCGAGCTGGATGCCAACGCTGGCGTGGCGGTCGTCGACGGCCCCGGCTCGCTGACGAACAGCGGCACGATATGGACCACGGGCGTCACCGGCGGGTTCAGGATCCTGGGGCTGGATGTCATGAACACCGTCGGCGGCACGGTCGAGGTCGACGGGCTTCCCACGGTCCTCGGGGCCGTCGGCACCACCACCACCAACAACGGGACGATCACCGTCACGGCCAACGGCGGGCTGTTCTTCGTCGACTCGACGTTCGTCTCGAACCCCGGGTCGACCCTCGACCTGCTGCACGGCGGCAACGCCACCGCGGTCCGCAGCACGTTCCGCCAGGCGGGCGGCAAGGTGGACGGTGTCGCCCTCCTGCGCAACGGGTCGACGCTCGACGACAGCGCCGGCTCCATCGCCAACTTCCGCCTCGAACCGGTCGGTGACCCCAGCACCATCCGGGGGACCGTCCCCCAGGGCCAGGTCATCAGCATCGCGGGGAACGTCGACGGCGACGTCAGCGCCATCCTGGCCGGCCCGTCGGTGGTCAACGACGGCTTCATCCAGCTGACCTCGACGGTCGCCGGCCGGTCGGCCACGCTTGCCGGCGCGCCGATCACCAACAACGGCTTCCTGGTGGTGAAGGCCGATGCCGGCGGTCCGCGCTACCTGCGGACGCCCGTCACCAACAACGGTCAGCTCCTGTTCGGTGCCACCACCCTGATGGACAACGCGACGACGATCGTGAACAACGGGCTGATGGGCCTGGAGGACGACGTCGACCTGCTGTTCACCGGCGGGTCCTTCACGAACAGCGCCGGCGGGACGCTCTACGCCACGGTGAACGCCGCCACCCGCGCCGCCTCGCTCCTGGGTGGCTCGGCCACGGCCTATCTTGCCGGCACCCTCGAGGTGAGGACGATCGGCTCCCCGGCCGCCGGGTCCACGTACACGCCGATCACCGTGAGCTCCAGGCTCGGGACCTTCAGCGCCGTCACCTCGGCCGCCCCGAGCGTCACCCCCTATACGGCCACCTACTCCTCGACCTCGGTCGGGCTGGTCGTCGGCCCACCGAGGGCCCGGTTCGTGCCGGTCACGCCGGGCCGGATCTTGGACACCCGCATCGGGATCGGCGCCACCGCCGGCCGCAGGGGGCCCAACGGGGTCATCAGCCTGCCGGTGGCCGGCCGGGGCGGCGTCCCGGCCACGGGAGCATCGGCCGTGGTGCTCACCGTGACCGGCGTCGACTCATCGCCCGGGTTCGTCACCGTGTGGCCGACCGGCACGACCCGGCCGACCGCCAGCAACCTGAACACCACCCGGGCGGGCCAGACGTCGGCCGTCCAGGTCGTCGTCCCGGTCGGGAGCGACGGGACCGTGTCGCTGTACACCTCCGGAGGAGGCCACCTCCTGGCCGACGTCGCCGGGTGGTACGAGACCGTCGGCCGCGCCACCTCGGGCCGGTTCGGCGCGTTGGCCCCGACCCGCCTCCTCGACACCCGCAACGGCACGGGTGCCGCCGCCGGTCGCCGTGGGGCGGGCGCCACCGTCACGGTCCCCGTCGCCGGGCTCGGTGGGGTGCCCGCCTCCGGGGCCTCGTCGGTGGTCCTGTCGGTCACCAGCGTGGACTCGTCGCCCGGGTTCGTCACCGTCTGGCCGGCGGGCCAGGCCCGCCCGACCGCCTCGAACCTGAACGCCGACTTCTCCGGCCAGGTGGTAGCGGCCCACGTGGTCGTCCCGGTCGGGGCGGGCGGGAGCGTCAGCCTGTTCACCTCGGGCGGCGGCCACCTCCTGGTGGACGTCGTCGGGTGGTTCACCGACGGCGCGGCCACCGAGAGCACGAGCGGCCTCTACGTGGCCCTGTCTCCCCTGCGGCGGCTCGACACCAGGACCGGCCTCGGGGTCAGCGCCGCCGGGACCCGCCCATCCCACAGCACGACCGGGCTCCTCCTGGGCGGGTCGGGTGGGATCCCGTCGACCGGCGTGTCCGCCGTGGTGGCCAACCTCACCGCCGTCCAGGCCGCCCCGACCTTCCTCACCGCCTGGGCGGGCGGCGCCCCCCGCCCCCTGGCCAGCAACCTGAACGTGTCGATCCCGGGCGACATCGTGCCCAACCTTGTCACCTCACCGGTGGGAGGCGGCGCCTTCCTCAACGTCTACACCGACGGCGCCTCCCACCTCCTCCTCGACACCGCCGGCTACTACCAGGCCTAGCGGCCGGCGCTGGCGTTCCGCCGAGGCCTGGCGGCCGGCGCGGGCCCTTCCGGCGGGACTGCCACTGGTTCGACGGCCTTCGGCCGCTGTCCGCTGTTCCGCCCGGCCGA
>JBKJUI010000157.1:0-2614 GCA_046590775.1 Acidimicrobiales bacterium | reverse complement strand
TCAGCTCAGGCTGGTGCCCGGAACCCGGGAAGCCCGGGGCTACGGCAGGGTCTCAATCACAGCGGTCAGCCGTGTCGGTTCAGGTCGGGGATCGTTGCCGGCGGGCGGCTTCGGCGGCGAGGAGGCCGACACCGATGGTGAGGACGGTCCAGAGGAGGGCGTTGCCGCCGAGTGAGGCGAGTCGGAAGCGCCAGATGAGGGTGGCTGGGGCGTCGACGGGGTCGGGGGCTGCAGGCAGCAGGGCTAGGGCCACGGCGATGGGGGCGAGGACGGCGAGGGTCACTGCGGCGTTGCGTTGGTGGTGGGGCCATCGGCGGAGGCGGCTCGACAGGGCGACGGCGAGGAGGCCCACGACGAGGCTGAGGGCGATCAGCGAGACGTAGAGGGCTTGGCGGCGGTCGAGGGTGTCGGGGTTGCCGACGGCCGGAGGGTTGGGCGGGTACTTGAGCCAGGGGGCCAAGCTGAGTGAGCCGAACAGGACGGCCCCGGCGACAAGGGCCCGACCGAACGGGTCGGGCCGCCCGCCTCGCAGGCCCCAGAAGGCGAGGGCGAACAGCAGTCCGAAGGCGGCGCCGGACAGGCCGAGGGCGGCGAACAGGCCGATCCCGCTCTGCACGGTCCGGGAGATCAGCTCGGGCTCACCGGGTTGGCCGGGCACGGCCGCTGCTGCGTCGCGGGCCTGTTCGATGGCGATGGCGTCGCGGACGAGCGGCTCGCCGATGACGGTGTGCAGGAGGGCGCTGGCCAGCCCGGCCAGCACGCCAACAACGAGTGCGAGAGCGATGACCGACCGGAGGCGCGAGGGGTCGAAGCGGTTGAAGAAGCGGTCCATAGGTCGGCGGTCAGTGGCAGGGGACGCCGATGAGGTGGCGCCCGTCGTGGAACAGCTCGTGCAGGAACGGGCCGTTCTGGCCCAACGCGGTGGAGACGGCCCCGGCTTCCATCATCACCGCCCAGAACAAGGCGGTGGCTATGGCGGCGCTGAGCCATGCCCAGATCGGAAGGGCGGCGCCCGGGTGGTCGCCGGGTGGCTGGGTGAGGTGCATTCTGGGTCCTCCATCCTCGTGGAGTGGACCGGTTCCGGTCCACGCTGATCGCACTTGGTGCTCTGGCTCCCGGATCGCTCCGGTCACAGTGGCGGGACCGCATCGGACTTGCACCGATTTCCCCAAGGTGTGCGACGCCCCGGACCGTACCCCACGGACCCCGCTCCCGGGCTGGTCGCGGACGCGGACCGAGGCCAGCCACTACCGGGATGGGCCACCTCAACCAGATGCGACCTCGTCGCACTAGGGTCGTTGTGTGGTCGCTGCCCGCCGTCTCGCCCAGCTCGGATGCTCGCTGTTCCTCTTGGCCTCCTGCGCGGCCACGGACCGGTCGGCGGCGCCGGACGGCCGGCTACGGGTCGTCACCACCGTCTCGCCGTTGACGTCGATCGTGGCCAACGTGGTCGGCGATCGGGCCGTGGTGTCCGGGGTGGTGCCGGAGGGCACGAACTCCCACACCTTCGAACCGCCGCCGAGCGCGGCGAGAGTCCTGGCCGACGCCGACATCGTGTTCATCAACGGCCTCAAGCTCGAGGACCCCACCCGCGACCTGGCCACCAAGAGCCGCAAGACCGGGGCGGAGACCGTTGAGCTGGGGACGCTCACCCTGCCCGAGGCCGACTACATCTACGACTTCTCGTTCCCCAAGGAGGAGGGCAAGCCCAACCCGCACCTGTGGACCAGCCCGCCGCTGGTCAGGCGGTACGCCGAGATCGTGCGCGACACCATGGCCCGGCGGGACCCGGCCAACGCCGCCGTCTACCAGCAGAACACCGCGGCCTACGTCGCCCGGGTCGACGCGTTCGACGTCGCCCTGCGGGCGGCGACGGCCACCCTGCCGCCGGAGCGCCGGAAGCTGCTCACTTACCACGACGCCTACGCCTACTTCGCCAAGGAGTACGGGTGGACCGTGATCGGCGCCATCCAGGTCTCGGACTTCGAGGACCCAACGCCCCGCGAGGTGGCCGGGATCATCGACCAGGTGAAAGCCGAGGGCGTCCAGGCCATCTTCGGGTCCGAGGTGTTCCCCAGCCCGGTCCTCGAGCGGATCGGCAAAGAGGCCGGCGTCCGCTACGTCGACGAGCTCCGCGACGACGACCTCCCCGGCGAACCCGGCACCCCACGCCACACCCTCGTCGCCCTCCTCCAGTTCGACTACACCACCATGATCCGCAGCCTCGGCGGCGACCCCCAGGCCCTCGAGACCATCGACATCAGCGACGTCGTCCCCGACAAAGCCACCTACCCGCAATGAGATCGCCTGATAGTCGCCGAGGTCGACAGGGCCGGTAGTAGATCGCCGCCACCTTCGGGCTGGGCACCAACCCATGGCCATCTGGGCCCAACGCCACCTGCCCGAGGAGTGGCGGGCTGGCTTCGAGGCCAGCGACACACTGGTCACCGCCGGCCCCTTCGCCCGGGTCCGCAACCCGTTCTAGCTCGGCTACTCCTCGCCTCGGCGTCGGTCCTCGTCGGCCGTCCCATCCACCCTCGCCCTCGTCGGCTTGGCACGCACATCGCCGCCGCCGAGATCATCGTCCGCGGCGTCGAGGAACCCATCCTCGCCC
>JBKJUI010000275.1:0-3451 GCA_046590775.1 Acidimicrobiales bacterium | reverse complement strand
CGACCAGGCCGTCACCGACGGCAGGCTGACCCAGGCCCAGGCCGACGAGCGCAAGGCTGGCCTGGCGGCGCGGATCAGGGCCGACGTCGAGCAGGTCGGCCTCCGCAGGCCGGGCGGTCCCGGCAAGGGCGGCCACGGCGGTGGCGGGGCCCGCGTCGATGACATCGCCGTCGCCGCCCAGGCCCTCGGCCTCCCGGTCGAGGAGCTGCGCACCGCCCTCCAGGGCGGCAAGTCCATCGCCCAGGTCGCCGCCGACCGCACCGTCGACCTCCAGAAGGTGGTCGACGCCATCATCGCCGCCGACACCGCCGCCATCGACCAGGCCGTCACCGACGGCAGGCTGACCCAGGCCCAGGCCGACGAGCGCAAGGCCGGGCTCGCCGCCCACGTCAAGGCCGAGGTCGAGCAGGTCGGCCTCCGCGGCCCCGGCCACGGCGGCCACGGCGGCCACGGCGGCCACGGCGGCCGGCCGGCCGGTGCCCCCTCCGGCACCGGCGCCACGCCTTCGACGGTGGTGACCAACTAGGAGCGTCTTCGCAGCTTCCGGAGCCCCACCTTCCCCCCCGGGGTGGGGCTCCGGCGCGTCCGGGGTCCACAGCCGCCTCACAGGTGGCTCCCATGCCTTCTGCAGCGACGGCTACGAAGATGACGACATGGAGCACCTGGCATGACCGCCGAGCGGCTGAGGATCCTCGTGGTGGACGACGAACCGTCGATCGTCGACGCGGTGTCCACCGCCCTCCGCTACGAGGGGTTCGAGGTGGACACGGCCGCCACGGGTCGAGCCGCCCTGGCCGCCGCCCAGGAGGACACCCCCGACCTCGTCGTCCTCGACGTCATGCTCCCTGACCTCGACGGGCTCGAGGTGACCCGACGGATGCGGGCCGACGGGCTGCGGGTCCCGGTGCTGTTCCTGACCGCACGGGACGCCCTCGAGGACAAGGTGGCCGGGCTGACCATCGGCGGCGACGACTACATGACCAAGCCGTTCTCCCTGGCCGAGGTCGTGGCCAGGACCCGGGCCATCCTGCGGCGCACGTCGGCGGCCGACGACGACGAGCGCAGCCAGCTCCGCTTCGCCGACCTGCTGCTCGACGAGGACAGCCACGAGGTGTGGCGCAACGACCAGCCCGTCGAGCTGACCGCCACCGAGTTCGCCCTGCTGCGCTTCTTCATGCTGAACCCCCGCCGGGTGCTGTCGAAGGCGCAGATCCTGGACCACGTGTGGCACTACGACTTCGGCGGCGACGGGAACGTGGTGGAGACCTACGTCAGCTACCTCCGCAAGAAGCTCGACCGCCACGGGCCACCGCTGCTGCGAACCGTGCGCATGGTGGGCTACGTCCTCCGTGAGCCCGGGCGGGCGTAGATGTCGCTGCGGTCCCGCCTGCTGGCTGCGCTGTCGGCCGCCGTGCTGCTGGCGCTCCTCGGAGCGGGGATCGCCACCTACTCCTCGCTCCGCGCCTTCCTGTACCAGCGGGTCGACGAGTCGCTGACCTCGATCCGGCCCGGCGACCGGGGCCCGGGGCGGGGACCCGGCGGGCCAGGAGCTCCCGGAACGTCGCGTGGTCCGGGCGCACAGGAGGGGCTGTCCCCGGCGGGACGAGGGGCCTTCGCCCAGACGCGCCGCCCGGACGGCACGGTCCTCTCCAGTCAGGTCCCCCTCGACCTCCAGGGCCGGGAGGTGACGCTCGACCTGCCGCCGGTGATCGAGGGCCTGGGGCGCAGCGGCGGCAACGGTGCCCCGGCGCGGTTCCTCACCGTCGGCTCCAGCCCCAACGGCACCTCCTGGCGGGTGCGGGCGGTCGACGTCGGCGACGGTGTGCAGCAGCTGGTGGCCCTGCCCCTAGACGACGTCGAGGCGACCCTCCACCGGCTGGTGGTGGTCGAGCTCGGTGTGGCCGTCGCTGCACTGCTGGCGGCCGCCACCCTCGGGTGGTGGCTGGTTCGCCTCGGCCTGCGGCCCCTCGTGGAGATCGAGTCCACGGCCGAGGCCATCGCCGCCGGCCAGCTGGACCGTCGGGTCCCGGGGGACGACGCCTCCACCGAGGTGGGCCGGTTGGCCGCCGTCCTGAACCGGATGCTGGGCCGGATCGAGACCGCCTTCGCCGAGCGCGACGCCACCGAGGCCGAGCTGCGCCGGTCTGAGGAGCGCATGCGCCGCCTGGTGGCCGACGCCTCCCACGAGCTGCGCACACCGCTGGCCGCCGTCTCGGCCTACGCCGAGCTGTTCGAGCGCGGCGCCAGCGCCCGCCCCGAGGACCTGGCCCGCAGCATGTCCGGCATCCGCACCGAGACGGCCCGGATGGGGGAGCTGGTCGAGGACCTTCTCCTCCTGGCCCGGCTCGACGAGGGCCGGCCGCTGCGGCGGGAGCCCGTCGAGCTGGTCGGCCTCGCCGCCGAGGCCGTTGCCGCCGGCCAGGCCGTCGGGCCCGAGTGGCGCGTCGTGCTGCAGGCGGTCGAGCCCGTCGAGGTCCTCGGCGACGCCAGCCGGCTCCGTCAGGTCCTCGACAACCTGCTGGCCAACGTGCGGGCCCACACCCCACCGGGGACCGGGGTGACCGTGTCGGTGCGCAGAGAGGGCGGCTCGGGGATCCTCGAGGTGGCCGACGACGGGCCCGGGATGACCGCCGACGAGGCGGCGAGGGCGTTCGAGCGCTTCTACCGGGCCGACCCATCGCGCTCCCGCCGCCAGGGCGGGGCCGGGCTCGGCCTCTCCATCGTCGCCGCCATCGTGGCGGCCCACGGTGGCGGCGTGACGGCGGCGGCAGCACCGGGACGAGGAGCCCGGTTCACCGTCCGCCTCCCCAGCGCCGAGCTGGAGGCTCGTCCGCCGTCGTCCGCGTGACGACCGGACGACGCAAGCGGCTGCATCGCTCTGTCAACGGGGTCGGATGGCCGGCTTCGTTCGCTGTCGGCAAGGTGCGCCGCCGCGAGCCCGGTGCTGGGGCGCAGCCGTCCGGTCCGGCGGCCATCCGTTTGCGGATCTCGAAGCGGACGAGATGTGGGCTTTTTGGAGCGATCGGGAGATCAACCTCCAATGTCACGGACCGAACCAGTCCAATCGGGCTAGCCCAGCAGTGCCATTTCCCGGCTCCGAGGCCCAGACGGGAACCGGCGATATGATCCGGCAACGCCCCGCTCAGGCCACGAAGGCCCTTTTGGACCAGCACCTTCGGACCATCAACGGACTAGTGCCCCACCAACTTCCTTCGTGCGGAGCCGGCTCGCTTGCTCCATCCTCGGGGTCGGGGGTGCTTCGGCTTAGTCCCCCCGACCGGGCTCGAAGTACCGCCCCGGTCGTCATCACGTTGGGAAGGCGTTGAAGCCCGGGCTGCACTGGTCACTTGCCCGGAGGGAGCCACGTGAAACCGGTCCCACCTTCATCGATCTGGAAGGACACCAATGGGACTGCAGAGCAAGGTCGCCGGAGTGCTCATCGGGAGCGGGG
>JBKJUI010000148.1:0-6183 GCA_046590775.1 Acidimicrobiales bacterium | reverse complement strand
CGTAGACGGCCTGGTCGGCGTCGCCCACCACGGTGAGGTCGGGCGGCTGCCCGGCGATCCCGGGACCGGCGAGGGTGCGCACGAGCCGGAACGCCGACCGCCCGAGGTCCTGGAACTCGTCGACGTAGATGTGCCGGTGGTGCCAGCGCAGCCGTTCGGCCAGGCGGGCGTCGGTGCTGAGGCGGCTCGCGAGGGCGGGGATCAGGTCGTCGACGTCGAGCACCCGACGCCGGGCCTTCTCAGCCTCGTAGGCGGCGTACACCTGAGCCACCGCGACGAGGCCCTCGTCGTCGAAGCCGGGCAGGCGACCCGACCGGGCCGCAGCCGCCGGGTAGGCGTCGGGGGAGACCGCCCGAGCCTTGGCCCACGCCACCTCGGCCGCCACCGAACGGGGCCCGGGCAGCGGGCCGCGGTGGTCGTTCACCAGGGGGGCGAGGAGCCGGAGCGGGAACGGGGCGATGCCGCGGCTCGGCTCGCCGGCGTCTCGCCACGCCTGCTGCAGGGTGGCCGAGGAAAAGGCGTGCAGGGTGACGACGGTGGGCCAGCCGCCGGGTCGGTCGGCCGGCTCGAGGTGGGTGCGCCCGAGGCGGCTGCGCAGCTCGGCAGCCGCCCGACGGGTGAAGGTGACGACCAGTGTGCGGGCGGGGTCGGCGTCGCCGGTGGCGATCCGCCATGCCACCCGGGCCGTGAGCACGCGGGTCTTGCCCGACCCTGGTCCGGCCACGATGGCCAGCGGGCGCCGATGATCGGTGACCGCCGACCGCTGCCGGGGGTCGAGCCCCTCGAGCAGCTGGTCGACCGACGGCATGGCCCGAAGGTAGGTGGACCGGCCCGGCCCGGAGGTGGATGCCCCGGGCGCTCGTGTGGGGTGTACGCCGAAGGCGGTCGGGCATGCAAACCTTGTCGCGCCGTGTCCGCCGTCCCGAGAGCCGCCGTCGTTCCCGCCCCCGAGGCCGCCACGCCCAGCGAGATCGCGTCCGAGCAGGCCCATCTCGACCGGGCCTACGCCCGCCTCGAGGCGTCGCGGGCCGAGGCCCGTGAGCTGGTCGAGGAGGCCCGGGGCGGCGACCGCTCCGGGGCGCTGTTCCAGCGGTTCGAGCGCGACGCGCAAGAGGCCCTCGGCGAGGAGCGGCTCCGCCGGCTGGAGCTCGGCGAGCAGCCGCTGTGCTTCGGCCGGATCGACCTGTTGGACGGCGAGGCCCTGCACATCGGTCGCCTCGGCGTGCTCGACGAGGGCGGATCGGCGCTCGTCGTCGACTGGCGGGCACCGATCGCCGAGCGGTTCTACCGCGCCACCGTCGGCGAGCCCCTCGGCGTGGTCCGCCGCCGCCACATAAGCGGCCGGGGCCGGCGGGTGCTCGACCTCGACGACGAGCTGCTCGACGCCGACGCAGTGGGCCCGGCTGTGGAGCGGGGTGAGCTGGTGCTCGTGGGCGAGGCGGCCCTCCTCGATGCCCTGAACCGTTCCCGCAGTGGGCGGATGGGCGACATCGTGGCCACCATCCAGGCCGAGCAGGACGCGCTGGTCCGCAGCCCGCTGGCCGGGATCCTCGTCGTCCAGGGAGGTCCCGGCACCGGGAAGACGGCGATCGGGCTGCACCGGGTGGCCTACCTCCTCTACAGCCACCGGCTGCTGCTCGACCGTCAGGGTGTCCTGCTCGTGGGCCCCAATCCGACGTTCCTGCGGTACGTGGAGCACGTGGTCCCGTCGCTGGGCGAGACCGGGCTGCGGCTGGCCACCCCCGCCGACCTCGTGCCAGGTGTGCGGGCCGACGGGCCGGCGGACGCCGAGCCGGTGGCGGCGGTCAAGGCCGACGCCCGCATGGCCGCAGTGCTGGCTGCTGCGGTCGGTCTGCGGCAGCGTCCGCTGCGCCAGGCCGTCGAGGTGCCCGACGGGCGGCGCTTCCTGCGGCTCTCGCCCGGCGCCACCCGGCGGGTGATCGAGCGGGCCCGGGCGTCTGGGCTTCCCCACAACGAGGCTCGCCCGCTGGTCGAGCGCCTGGTGACGGCCACCCTCTGGGTCGAGCGGCTCCGACGACAGGAGCGGGAGCGGCACGCCGCCGGCCAGGACCCTGACCCCGTGGTCGACCCGTCGCTGTCCGGTGATGCAGCGAGGACACCCGGCCGGCCCCGGGTCGACCCGGGGTTCCGGCGTCGGGTCCTGGCCGAGCCCGTGGTCCGCGAGTCCCTCGAGCGGCTCTGGCCCGAGCTGAGCGCTCCCCGCTTCCTCGACGACCTCCTGGGCACACCCGCCCTCATCCGGGCGGCCGCTGAAGGCGTCCTGAAGGAGGAGGAGGCGACTGCGGTCGTGGCCGCCGCCGAGCGCCGGGGCCGCTCGGCCCGGCCGGCGTGGGGGGTGCACGACGTGGCCCTGCTCGATGAGGCCCGCCACCTCCTGGGCCTCCGGCCTGACCGACGGGGGCGGGCCCGGGCCGTGGAGCCCCGGCCCGGTGACGAGCTGCTGGTCGACACGGTGCTGTCGTCCGACGCCTTCGGCAACATCGAAGGCGGCGTCGACCCCGAGCTGCGGCGCATCCTGCGGGGCCGCCTGCTCGCTCAGGCCCGGGCTGATGGTGACGTCGCGGCCGCCACGCTCGCCGAGGAGGAGGGGATCGCCGGCGTCGTTGGCCACGTGGTGGTCGACGAGGCGCAGGACGTGACCCCGATGCAGTGGCGGGTCCTGGCCCGCCGCACCTCAGGGTCGTCGCTCACCTTGCTGGGTGACCTGGCGCAGGGCGGCTTCGCCTGGTCGGCCCGGTCGTGGGCCGACGTGCTGGGGTGGCTGGGCCGCGGCTCCGACGACGCCACGGTGGTCGAGCTCGGGATCGGCTACCGAACGCCGGCCGAGGTGCTGCGGGTGGCCGAGCCGGTGCTGCGGGCCATCGACCCGTCGCTCAGGGTCCCGCAGGCGGTCAGGTCGGTGCCCGAGCGGCCCAGGGCCGTGGCCGGTGGCCTCGGGGCCCTGGCCGGGGTCGTGGCCGACGAGGTCGGCGCCGTCGGCGGCGGCACCGTCGCCGTCCTCTGCCCGCCGGCGCTCGTGGCCGCCGTCGCCGAAGCCCTCGGCATCGAGCCGGCCACCGGGAGCGACGCCCTCGACCGCCCGGTGGCGGTGCTCCCGGTCGAGGGGGCCAAGGGGCTCGAGTTCGACGCCGTCGTCGTCTTCGAGCCGGCGCTCCTCATCCTCCCCAGCCTCTACGTGGCCATCACCCGCACCACGCGGCGCCTGGCGGTCGTCCACGACCAGCCCCTGCCGCCAGCGCTGGCCGCCGGACTGGCCAGGTAGGCGCCGCCCAGCGACCGGGGCAAAGCTCATGTAGCGGCCGGCGTCCTGCGGTCACACGTGTAGCGAACCTTGGTGGGCTGGTTGTGGTGACAGCCTCAGCTGTTCGCTGAGGTGACGATGACCTCGAGGTTCATTCGCGGGTGGAGGGTGCAGGTGACCCAGAAGGTTCCGGGGGTCGTCCACAGGGGGGTGGTCCAGCGGTCGCCCACCTCGGAGCGGTGGCCGGAGGAGCCGCCGAAGGAGGGGACGCCCCGTTGGGACCGGGGCTGGGCGTTCTTGCCGGGGACCAGGACGTGGAGGGACCGGCTGGCACCGTTCGAGAAGACGAGGCGGCCGCCGACCGGGATCACGTTGTGCTCGGTGTCGAAGACGAGCTCCTCCATGCCGATCGTGCCCGGCTCGTGATCGGCCGGCGTAGGGGCGCAGGCAGCGAGCGCGAGCACCAGGGGCAGAGCGGCAACAAGACAGACCTTGCCCATCACCGGGCTCCGACCGGCACGGGAACCGCCAGCGGCACCGCAGAGGCCGCCGGGCTGCCCGTCCGCTCCCGCAGCCACTGTGCGTTCGAGCGCTCGGGGCGGCGGTGCAGGAGAGCGGTGACGACGAAGGCGGCCGGGCCGAAGAAGAGCTGGGCCGGGACCACGACGCCGTCGGCGCCCTGGTTGAAGTGCGACACGACGAGCGGGGACAGGACCGGAGCCACGGCGCCAAAGGCGAAGACGGTACCCAGCGCCCAGGTGGCACCGCGCCGACCGAAGCCCTTGGAGGCGGCGGTGGTGAACAGGCCGTAGACGAGCAGGTCGCCCAGCCCGATGTTGGCGCTCTGGCCGCCGGACGCCCACCCGATCGAAGCGTTGAGGGGACGTCCCTCGAAGGTGGCGGCCAGCTGGGGGGTCAGCGGGATGACGGTGCTGAAGATCAGGTCGTAGGCGGCCAGGAACAGGGTGAACCACGCCACCTGGCGCAGCCGCAGCCCGCCCTGGACATAGAGGTTGGAGACGCCGATGGCGGCCAGCAGCACGATCGTGCTGGTCAGCACCCAGTACACCTGCAGGCCACGTGGGGTGCCGAGCAGGGTGTAGGTCACGACGATCTCAGTGCCGATGAGCGCCGGGATCACCAGCCTTCGATGCCGGGCCGACAGGACTGGGCGCAGGGCGATCCCCATGGCCGAGCCGAAGGTCAGCACGAGGAACCCGAGCAGGACCGGCACGGGGACGGCCAGGTACAGCACTGGGAGCAGGACGATGAAGGTGGCCAGGATCACCAGGTCCCGGCCGTTGAACGTCCCGATGGCGGGCCGGTCGACACGAAAGCGGCGGAAGTAGGCCAGGGCGCCGCCGGCGGTGCCGACGGCCCCGGTGGAGACGACGGCGACTTGGAACAGGGTCTGGGAGAGCATTCTTCAGTTCCTCGCTGCGAAGGTGGTCTCGAGCAGGTCGGCTCGGACGGGGCGGATCTGCGAAGCGGTCCTGCCGTCGGCCAGCATGGCCACGTCGACGTCGAGGCCACGGTCAGCCAGGCGCCGGCGAAGGTCGGTGGTGGAAGCGCCGGCCAGGGCGGCGGCGGGGACGTGGAGCTGGAGGCGGTTGCCCGAGGTCGTGGTGGTGAAGCGGGCCGGCCACGGCTGGGCCGGTAGGTCCTCGACGGCCTCGACCAGGTCGCGGACGGTCACGACGTCGTTGCCCGCCCGCAGCAGGTGGTCTGCCTTCCCGAGGATGCGGGACGTGCCCGGCACGCCGGCGAACTCGCAGGTGAGCGGAGCGTCGGGGAGCCGGCGGACGACGTCGCGGGTGTCGTAGCGGAACACCGGCATGCACTCCCGGTAGGGGTAGTAGGGCGTGATGACGACGGTGCCCAGCTCGTCGGGCCCCACCGGCCGCCCGGTCTCGACGTCGACCACCTCGACGAACCCCATGTTGAGGTCATGGTGGAGGTGGCCCTGCTCGCACACCCGGCCGCTGACCGGAAGGACCTCGGTCATCCCGAAGGCGTCGTTCACGGCGTGAGGGCCGAAGATCTCGTAGGCGGCCTTGGCCAGGGCGGGCGACAAGACCTCGCCGCCGCAGTCGATGCGCCGGAGCCGGAAGTCGCCCGGTGTCACACCCCGGCGGCGGGCGGCGTGCACCAGACCGGCCAGGTAGCTCGGGTAGGTGGCGAGCATGGTCGGTGCGGTGTCGCCGATGCCGAGCAGGCTGTCGAGGCTCTCTTCCGCGGGCACCAGGCCCAGCACGCGGGAGCGGGCTCCCACGAGGCGGCACGTGGCCAGGTTCAGCTGCACGGCCGAGGTGGCCCGCGAGCTGATGTTGATCTGCATGCAGTCGGTCGGCCCGATCTCGTTGCGCAGCACCCCGCTCAGCGCCGCCATGGCCGGCCAGAGCGCCAGCTCGTAGCGGGAGAGCCAGACCTCGGCCGGGCGCCCAGTCGTACCGGTCGTCCTCGTGCTGAGGTGGGGTGTGGATCCGGTGGCCACGAAGTCCGCCGGAGTGGCGATCAGGTCGCCCTTCAGCGTGACGGGCAGGTCGGCCATCTGGTCGATGGTGAGGCCATCGGGCTCGAAGCCTGACGCTTCGAACACCCGGCGGTAGTAAGGCGACACGTGCGCCAGGCGCCTCGCCGTGCGGCGGAGGGCCCGCGTCTGGAAGTCGTTGCGGAGCTGCGGGTCGCTGAACGGTCCGTCGAGGACCTGGTCCACGTCGTCGCCCGGGGTGCCGAAGGTGGCGAGCGTCTGGAGGGCGTCGGCGACGAGGCGCTCGACGTTGCCGGGGTTGATGGGGCGGCCCCACACCATGGACATCGCCATCCGCGCCTGGCGGATTCCTGTCTGGAACATTGCCCTACTCCTGTTGTCGTGGGACGGAGGATCGAGGGTGCGGGCCCGGGCCTGGTGGGGCGAGAGG
>JBKJUI010000219.1:0-4207 GCA_046590775.1 Acidimicrobiales bacterium | reverse complement strand
CTCGCCCACCCACGACCCCTGCACCCGGAGCGGCACGCTGGAGGAGGCGATGGCGAGGAGCATGTCGCCCTGGCCGACCAGGCGCTCAGCCCCGACCTGGTCGAGGATGACCCGGCTGTCGGTGGCCGTCGAGACGGAGAAGGCGATGCGGGACGGGATGTTGGCCTTGATCAGGCCGGTGATGACGTCGACCGACGGGCGCTGGGTGGCGATGACCAGGTGGATGCCCACGGCGCGGGCCATCTGAGCGAGCCGGCAGATCGACTCCTCGACGTCGCGGGCCGCCACCATCATCAGGTCGGCCAGCTCGTCGATGACCACGACGACGAACGGGAGGCGGGCCAGCTGCACCGGCTCGTGGCCCTCGTACGCCGGCTCCTGGCGCAGGTCGCCGCGGTCCCATGCCTCGTTGTAGGCGCTGATGTCGCGGCACCCCACCTCGGAGAGCAGGTCGTAGCGCCGCTCCATCTCGGTGACGGCCCACGACAGGGCGTTGGCCGCCTTCTTCGGGTTCGTCACCACCTGGGTGAGGAGGTGGGGCACCCCGTTGTACTGGCCCAGCTCCACCCGCTTCGGGTCGATGAGGATCAGGCGGACCTGCTCGGGCGTGGCCCGGGCCAGGATCGAGGCGAGCAGCACGTTGATGCCACTCGACTTGCCGGCGCCGGTCTGGCCGGCGATCAGGACGTGGGGGAAGGTGGCGAGGTTGGCGAGCATGGCCCGGCCGGAGATGTCGCGGCCGAGCGCCACGGTGAGCGGGCTCATCTCGGCGTGGGCCTCGGCGCTGCTCAGGACGTCGCCCACCCGCACCACCTGGCGCCTGGTGTTCGGAACCTCGACGCCGATGGCCGACTTGCCGGGGATCGGCGCCTGGATGCGCACGTCGGGGGCGGCCATGGCGTAGGCGATGTCCTTGTGCAGGCTGGTGACCCTGGCCACCTTCACGCCCGGGCCGAGCTCGAGCTCGTAGCGGGTGACCGTGGGCCCGACCGTCATGTTCACGAGGCGGGTGGACACGCCGTGCTGGGCCAGGGCATCCTCGAGCACACGTCCCCGCCGCTCGATCTCCTTGGTGTCGATCGCCTCGTTCCTCGACCGCTCGAGCAGCGACAGGGACGGCAGCTTCCAGGCACCGGGCTCGGCCGCCGGTCCGAGGTCGATGGCCAGCTGGCTGCCGACGGTTGGTTGGACCGGGTCGGGGAGCGTGACCTCGACCGGCGCCGCCGCCGGCCCGTCGGTCGGGGCCTTGGCTCTGCTCCGCTTCGAGGGGCGAGCCCCGCCAGCCGACTCGTCGGCGTCCCCCGCCTCGGCGTCCTGGTCGTAGAGGCCGAAGTCGGGCCCCGGCCGAGCCGCACGACGATGGCGGACCGCCCGGGCGGCCCGGCCGAGGTGGGAGCTGCGCCCCTCGGCGTCGGTGCGGGTGCCCAGCAGGGTCCGTCCCGCCGCGCCGAGGCCCGACAGGGCCCTGGCCACCGGAGTGCCGGTGAGGACCAGTCCCCCTCCGACCACGAGGACGAGGAGCACCAGGCTCCCGCCCCAGGCCGACAGGGCCACCCGCAGGGGCGCGCCGACGCCGGCACCAGCCAGCCCGCCGGCGCTGCGCAGCTCTTCGACCGGAGCCCCGGCGGCGCTCCCCGACACCAGGTGGGCGAGCCCGGCGACGCCGACCAGCATCAGCGAGCCGCCGAAGAAGGCGCGTCCCGCCAGGGCGCGGCCCCGCCCCCGGGCCAGGGCCCAGCCGCAGGCCGCGGCCAGGATCGGGACGGCCAGGGCAGTCCAGCCGACGAGGGCCGTGAGCCCCGCCCGAGTGGCCCGGCCGACAGGCCCCGTGAGGTCGAGCCAGGTCCCGAGGGCGATCAGCACGGCGAGGACCAGCAGCACCAGCCCCCAGGTGTCGTCCTCGACCCGGGACAGCAGGCCCGGCCGCTCCAGTGACACGGCGTCGGTGCCGGCCGGCCTGGTCCGGGCCGCCCGAGGGGTCGGCGCCGCCTTGGCCGCAGCCGCCTTCGAGGTCGTGGCCTTGGCCGCGGCCCGCTTCGGCGCCTTGTGCTTCGGCACAGCCTTGTGTCGCGGCGCCGCCTTGGCCTTCGTGGACGAGCGAGCCGTAGCCACAGTGGCCCCAACGGTAGCAGGAGCCCCACCAGCCACAGGTTTTGACCGGGAGGCCGGCAGGGGGTAGCACCTGGCCATGACCTTCGTCACGCGCGTCCTGCCCCTGGAGCCGGTGGCCGACCTCACGGCGGCCATGGCGGCGGGGTGCGGCAAGGCGCTCGAGGCAGCCCGGGCGGCCGGCGGCGACGCCGTGCTGAGCACGGTCCTCGACTCCGGCCTGCGGGGCCGTGGCGGCGCCGGCTTCCCCACCGGCGAGAAGTGGAAGACCGTCCTCACCAACCGTGACCCGGGCGAGCGGCTCACCGTCATCGTCAACGCGGCCGAGGGCGAGCCCGGCACCTGGAAGGACCATGCCATCCTGCGGGCCGACCCCTACCGGGTGCTCGAGGGCGCGCTGATCGCCGCCCTCACGGTCGGCGCCGACCGGGTGGTGGTCGCCACCAAGGCCGCCTTCACCGAGGAGCTGGCCCGGATCCGCTCGGCGGTCGAGGAGCTGGCGGCCAGCGAGCTGCCCGGAGACATCGGTCTCGAGGTGGTCGAGGGGCCGTCGTCCTACCTGTTCGGCGAGGAGACCGGGCTCCTCGAGGTGGTAGCCGGCCGGCCGCCCCTCCCCCGGGTCTCGGTGCCGTGGCAGCAGGGCGTCGGCGAGAACGAGCCGACTCTGATCAACAACGTCGAGACGCTGGCCAACATCCCCGGGATCGTGCTCAACGGTCCGGCCTGGTTCCGGGAGCACGGCACCGAGGAGTCGCCGGGCACGCTGGTGGCGACGCTCACCGGGGCGGTGCGCAAGGCCGGTGTGGTCGAGGTGGCCCTCGGCACCACGCTGCGCTGGCTCATCGACGAGGGGGCGGGCGGGGTCCAGGGCGACCACGTCGTCGTGGTGCTGAACGGGTCGGCCAGCTCGCCGATCCCCACCGCCGACCTTGACACGCCGCTCACCTACGAGGACATGAAGGCCGCCGGCGCGTCCCTCGGCAGCGCCAGCTTCATCGTCCTCGACGACACCAGCGACGTGGCCGCCGCCGCCGCTGGCGTGGCCCGCTTCCTGGCCGTCGAGTCGTGCGGGCAGTGCACCCCGTGCAAGACCGAGGGCCTCGCCCTGGCCGCCACGCTCGACCGGATCCGGGCCGGGGAGCCCGACCCCAGCGACCTCGACAAGGTGCACGACCACCTGCGCCGGGTGGTCGACCGGGCCCGCTGCCCGCTGGCCGGCCAGCAGGAGACAGTGGTGGGCCGCCTGGTCCAGCTGTTCCCCGGCTCGTTCACCTCCCACATCGAGGGGCGGGTCCCGGCCTCGCCGGCCTGGCCGGTGATCCCGGTCCTCGGGTTCGCCGACGGCAAGGCCGTCCTCGACACCCACCAGCTGGAGAAGCAGCCCGACTGGACCTATGACGAGATCGACTCGGGCACCTTCCCGGCCGCCCGCTACTCGAGCCCCGACGCGGCCGAGGTGACGGCCTCGTCCACCGACGAGGTGTCCGAGATGACCACCGACGAGCGGTAGCCGGGGCGAGCCGCGTCCGGCGCTCGTACGCTTCCCGTCGTCGAGGCCTCCCCCGCTTCCCGGCTCCAGCCGCCTGAGCCCGCCGGCTCCGGCAAGAAGGCCGAGCCCACGACCGACGGCTTCGGCGCGCCGGCGGAGATCCGTCCCGGGGGGCTCACGGCGGCCGAGGTGGCGGAGCGGGTGGCCCGCGGGCAGGTCAACGCGACCGACGAGCACACGAGCCGCACGGTCGGCCAGATCCTGAGGGCCAACGTCTTCACCCGCTTCAACGCCCTCCTCGGCGTCCTCTTCGTCGTCACGCTCACCACGGGCCGAATCCAGGATGCCGCCTTCTTCGGCGTGGTCGTGGCCAACGCCCTCATCGGGATCGTCCAGGAGACGCGGGCCAAGCGCACGCTCGACCGCCTCGCCGTCCTGAACGCCCCGACGGCCAGGGTGCGGCGGGACGGGACGGACGTCGACGTGGCCATCGGCGAGGTGGTGCTGGACGACCTCGTCCTCCTGCGGGCGGGAGACCAGATCCCCGCCGACGGTCCCGTCGACGTCCGTCCCGTCCCGCCGCACCCTGGCCGTCGGGGCGTTCAGGAC
>JBKJUI010000144.1:0-11357 GCA_046590775.1 Acidimicrobiales bacterium | reverse complement strand
CTGCATCGGCTGCAAGGCCTGCGAGGTGGCCTGCAAGGAGTGGAACGGCGTGCCCGAGGACGGGCTCGACCTGCTCAACCAGTCCTACGACAACACCGGGGCGCTCGGGGCGAGCACCTGGCGGCACGTCGCCTTCGTCGAGCAGTCGACCGACCGCATCGAGCAGGCCCGCGAGTCGGGACGCAAGCTCGTGCAGCTCGGGATGCCGCCGCTGCGCGCCGTCGACGACGACCGCTCGCCGAGCGGCACCACACCGGGGGCAGCAGCGCCCGGTCCGACGGATCCCCCGATCCCCGACATGCGCTGGTTGATGTCCTCCGACGTGTGCAAGCACTGCACGCATGCCGCGTGCCTGGACGTGTGCCCGACGGGGGCCCTGTTTCGCAGCGAGTTCGGCACGGTGGTGGTGCAGGACGACATCTGCAACGGCTGCGGGTACTGCATCCCGGCCTGTCCCTTCGGTGTCATCGACCAGCGGCGGGGCCCCGAGGGCGACAGGAACGTCGGCCTGGCCCAGAAGTGCACGCTCTGCTACGACCGCATCGGCGTGGGGCTCGAGCCGGCGTGCGCCAAGGCGTGCCCCACCGACTCCATCCAGTTCGGGCCCCTGGACGAGCTGCGGGCCCGGGCGGCGGCCCGCACGTCGGCGCTGCACGCCGCCGGGGTGGCCGAGGCCCGGCTGTATGGCGAGGACCCCGGGGACGGCGTCGGGGGCGCCGGAGCCTTCTTCCTGCTGCTCGACGAGCCCGAGGTCTACGGGCTGCCGCCCGACCCGGTCGCCACCACCCGCCACCTCGGGGCGATGTGGCGGCGGGCGGCCGTGGCGGCCCTGGCGATGGGCACCGTGGTGGTGGCGTCCTTCCTCGGTCCGGCATGAAGCGCTGGAGCCACGGCGGGGACCTGCCCGCCCCGCCGGCCGACTTCCGGTCGTACTACGGACAGCCGGTCATCAAGGCCCCGGTGTGGAAACAGGACATCGCCGCCTACCTCTTCACGGGGGGCCTGGCCGCCGGCTCCTCGCTGCTGGCGGCCGGTGCCGACGCCACGGGGCGGACGGCGCTGCGGAGGAGCGGTCGTGTCGTGGCGCTGGCCGCGATGGGCGCCAGCACCGGCCTCCTCCTGCACGACCTGGGTCGGCCGAGCCGCTTCGCCAACATGCTCCGCGTCTTCAAGCCGACGTCCCCGATGTCGATGGGCTCGTGGATCCTGGCCGGCTTCGGCCCGGCCTGCGGGTTGGCCGCCGCCTCCGAGCTGGCCCCGCTGCTGCCCGGCCAGGACAGGGGCGGGCGGGCCCTGCGGATGCTGCCTGCGGTTGGCCGGGCCGCGGGCTACGGCGCCGCTGCCCTGGCTCCGCTCCTGGCCACCTACTCAGCCGTGCTCCTCGCCGACACCGCCGTGCCGGCCTGGCACGAGGCCAGGGGCGCCCTCCCCTTCGTCTTCGCCGGCAGCGCCCTGGCCAGCGGCGCCGGGGCCGGTCTGCTGCTGACGCCGACGACCGAGGTCGGTCCGGCGCGACGGATGGCCCTCGCCGGCGCCGCGCTCGAGCTGGCCGGCTCCCGCTCCCTAGAGCACCGGCTCGGCCTGGTGAGCGAGGCCTACCGGTCACCCGGCCCGGACCGCCTCCTCCGCCTGTCCAGGGGGCTGACGGCGGGTGGTGCCGCCGGGGCGTGGCTGGGCCGGGGGCGGGCCGTGGCGGCCCTCTCGGGCGCCGCCCTGCTGGCTGGCTCGGCGTGCACCCGCTTCGGGGTCTACCGGGCCGGCGTGGTCTCGGCCCTCGATCCCCGCTACACGATCGTGCCTCAGCGCCAACGGCTCGATGCCGCCGCCGGTCCCGAGCGGAGCGCTAGCGCCGAGCGGGGACCACGAAGAAGCGAATGGCCGTCTGGCTGAGCAGCTTGCCGTCCTTGCTGCGCTGGATGGCGATGATGTCGTGCCCGTTCGGCCGCACATCGGCGTCGTCGGGGATCTTCACCTGCACCGAGAACTTCGGCCCGTTGACGGACTTCAAGGGGGGACTGTCGGGCGCGTCCCAGTAGACCTCGACCGGACGGACGTCCCGGCCCGCCTGGAAGCCGGCCCCCTGCAGCGTGACCTCGCTGCCAGCCGGTCCGGAGTCCAGGCTGAGCCCCATGGCCGGGACCCCGCCGGGTGGGGGTTCGGCGATCGTCGTGGCGTCCCCCTCGGGACCGAAGGTCACCTCGGGGATTGACTCGGCCGTCTCGCCGCCGCCGTCGCTGCGCAGGACGGCGAAGATCCCGGCGCCCAAGGCGAGCAGGCAGAGCACGCCGATGACCGCCACCGCAGTGAGGCGGCGCCTCGGGGGCGGTCGCTCGTCGTCGGTCGTGGCGCTCTTGAGCGGCTCAGGTCTGCCGGGCAAGGCGTCTCCATGGAGTCGAAGCGGGCTGAAGGATCTGCGTGCGCCCCCTGGGATTCGAACCCAGAACCTGTGGATTAAGAGTCCATTGCTCTGCCGTTGAGCTAGGGGCGCTCGCTGGTGGCAGCCCGGAAACGCTAGCCGGGCGTGCGCTGGGGTGGCTAACGGGGATCGAACCCGCGACCTTCGGCACCACAAGCCGACGCTCTAACCAGACTGAGCTATAGCCACCAGGGGCGGAGTGATGGTGGCACAACCTGCCGTCAGCCGCCAACGCGATCGGCCTGGCGGCGGGCCAGGGTCTGGACGTCCGCCTCGGTGCGCTCGGGTCCCGTCGCCGGGCTGCGGACCAGCTGCTCGAAGCAGCGGTCTCCGCGGGTGAACAGGGCGCCGTAGGTCACGTAGGGCTCGCCGTCCTGACCGGCGCCCTGCTCCCGGTAGCCCGTGGCGCCGGGCACCGGCACGGTGAAGAGGAACGAGCCGTTGCTCACGAGCGAGCTGTCGATCGTGTCCTGGAGGTAGGCCTCGGCGTCGGCCGGTGAGGAGAACCGCAGGACGGTGACCACGACCTCCTCGCCGCCGCTCACGAAGCCCCGGGCGTGCCCGTCGCGGAACCTGAAGCGGGTGAGGGCTTCCCGCTCCCTGCCGTCGCCGAGCGACGCAGCGGCGAGGTCGAGCGGCCCCAGCCTGGACCCGGCGGGCAGCTCGGTGAAGCCGTCGGGCGGGGGGATCGCCGTCGTGGCGGCCAGGTCGTCGGCCCGCACCGTCGCCGGGGGAGGCTCTGCGGTCGGGGCCACCGAGGTGTTCGGAGTTCCGAGGTCAGCAGGCACGCTCACCGTTGGGGTCGCCGCCCCTCCGGCCCTGCTGGTCAGCGGTCCCGACAGGGGCCCGCCTGCCCGCTTCGCCCCGCCGCCGCACCCGGACAGGGCGACCGCCGCCGAGGCGACCACGGCCAGCCAGCGGCTCACTGCCTGGGACCGCAGCAGACGGACCTCGACTGAACCACGCCCGGACGGTACCGCCCGGTCTGCCACCATTGCCCGGCACGCCCCTGTAGCTCAGCTGGATAGAGCAGTGGACTTCTAATCCGCCGGTCGCAGGTTCGAATCCTGCCGGGGGCACCGCAGCTCCAGCCAGTCCACGGCGAAGTCGGTGATGGCCGATGACTCGACCAGCACGCTCGGTGCGGCACCGATCAACCCCTGCGACCCCTCTCCCGTGGCCAGGAACGCCTTCACGATGGTTGCGAAGTAGTCCTCGTCGAGGTCGGCGACGACCGGGTCGGCCGTGTCGAACTCCTCCACCGTCCTCCAGTCGACGCCGCCGCCGTCGGTAAGGAACGGCACCTCGGAGCGGATCACCCGCTTGTCCGGGATCCGGGCCAGGTGCTCGGCGTGGTGCAGCAGGGTCATCGTGTCGAGGGGCGCTCCCACGAGCAGGACCTTGCCTCCGATCGCCACCAGCTTGGCCAGCGGCGAGCCCTTGCCGTAGCCGTAGTCGAGCGGGTGGTCGGCGGTGATCCAGTCAGCCCGCGCCCCGATGGCGGCCACCGACGCACCAGGGTTGCCGCTTCGCCGGGCACCGGGCCAGGTGCGGAGGAACTCCGGCAGCACACCGTTGTCCCGCGCCGCTCGCGAGGCGCTGGCGTCGAAGGGCGGCACGTGGGGCCGCCACGGCGCAGGCACCCGGCCCTCAGGGTCCAGCAGCTCGTCGTAGCGGGCGTCCCAATCGGTGTAGGCCACCACCGTGCCGCCGGTCGAGGTGGCATCGAGCAGGGCGCCGATCAGGGCATCAGGGCCGTTGAGCAGCCGCCCGACCCGGCTGAGCGCTCCGTGGGCCATGACCGTGTCGCCGACGCCGACGCCGAGGCGCTCCAGGTCGCTGCGCAGGCCGGCACGAGTTCGGAAGTCGGTGCCTTCGCCCAAGGGCCTTCAGGCTATTGACCGGGTGGTGACGACAGGTCAGGGGCAGCGGAGGATGCGCGCCTCACCGGCCACGGCCGAGGCGATCCTCTCGGAGACACCGACGTTGCCGTCCTGCAGCCCCAGGAGCTGGTTGCCGGCCACCACGACAGCGGTGCCGTTCACCGTGTCCTTCGCCATCCCGCAGGCCAGCGACCGCGCCGCGTTGAACGCCGCCTCGGCCTCGGTCGAGGACGCGTAGCCGCCGATGGTGAGCTTGGTCCCCCCGACGGTGCACACGCCGCTCTCGCTCGCCGTGGGCCCCAGGTTCGCCGGGTCGGGTGTCTCGGCCGCGAAGTCCCGGCAGCCGAGGCCGGCGTCGGCCACGGCCGTCGCCGCGGCTCGGCTCGAGGTCGGGCTGCTCCTCGGCGACCCCGGCGACGTTGCCGTTGTGGTCGGCTGTGGCGCGCCCGAGGAGCCGGGGACCCCGCTGCTGGTCGGGGTGGACGACGGCGCAGCACCCGGCGACCCCCCTTCGCCTCCGCACCCCACCAGCACCAGAACCAGCACCAGAACCAGCACCCGCCGCACCGCAGCAGCCTCCCACGTGGGACAGGCGGTGGCCGGCCGAGCCCACGGGCCTCCACGCCTTCGGAGTCTGCCCGCTTCTGGTCTCCGGAGGAGCCAGAAGTGGGCAGACCCGGAAGGGGCCCTCCTTGAAGTGCCAGACGAACGGCACGCCGAGGTCGGCGTCCAGCACCTCGTGGGCGAAGGCGATGGTCTGCCAGTTCAGGAGCGCGTAGAACGACATCGGGCTGGAGGCGGCGGACGGCTTCGCGCCACCCGGTGCGTGGGACGTCGCTCACGTGCCCGAACGGGACCGGCCCGACGGTGTTGAACCAGACGGGCGTGTCGGTCCACAGCCCGTGCAGCTCGTGCCCCTGCTCCTCGAGCAGCAGGATGCGGTCGGGGTTGTGGGCGAGCTCGCCCACCAGGAGGATCCGCAGCCCGTCCGAGGTCGATCAGCCCCGGGGTGACGTCGTCCTGGCCGAAGGAGCGCTCGAGGAGGGGTTCGACCAGCGCAAAGGCGTCGAGCGACAGCAGGCGGGCGGCTGGCTCGACCTGCTCGAAGCCGGCTTCGGCCGCGAGCTCCCAGTCGAGCAGCGCCAGCGGATTGGAGATCAGGTCGCCGATGCCGGCTCGCATGGCGGCCAGCGGCGACTGCAGCAAGGTGGGGCGGGAGAAGAAGGCCAGCCGCGGTGCGACCGCCTCCACGCTCTCGGTGACGCCACGGGCGGCCTTGGGCAGAACCGAGACCGGAGAGCAGATCCCGTCGTGCGAGAGCTGCGTCGGGATGGCGACGAAGGCCAGTCCCGCACCGGCGGCGGCCAGCTTGGCCACGTCCAGGCAGCGACCTCCTCCCGCCGCCACCACCGCGTCGGCTCCGGCCCGCCGTGCCGCCTTGGCCATCGCCCCGGCTGACGTCTGGGAGAGCCCGACGCGCCGTCCGGGCATGCCGGCCACGCGCACCCCGCGCAGCAGCCGACGCCCCCGTTCCGAGCTCACCACGAAGGGGTGGCGGACGCCGTGGCGCTCGAGCAGGGCCGCGAGCTCGACGGCGGCCTCGTCCTCGTCGTGATCGGCCTTCGACACCGTGATCCGGGTCGCCGCAGGACCGTTGCCGCCTGCGTCGGGCACGCAGTGAGCTCGACTGTGGGCAGGAGCCTTGCGCCGCCGTCAAGGTCAACAGCGAAGCTAGCGCTCGTCACCGAGGTGCCGGATCGTCCACACCATTCGTTGGGCCGCCGTGGTCATGCCCAGGGCGGCGACGGCGCCGAGACCGATCGCCGGGTGGCCCATGCCCCCGGCCACGACGAGGATCAGCATGCGGGTGTCGCGGCTGCCGATCCCGACCTGGCAGTCGGTGCCGAGCGCCTGCGCCTTGGTCCGCGTGTAGCTGGTCATGAACGACCCCACGAGGGCGGCGAACCCGAGCGGACCGAGCTCGGAGAGGTCGGAGAAGGTCAGCCCGACGATCAGGGCGGCGTCGGTCCACCGGTCGAACACGTGGTCCAGGTAGGAGCCGGCCTTCGAGGTCCGGCCGGTGATCCTGGCCAGGTCGCCATCGATGCAGTCGGTGAGCGAGCCCAGCAGGGTCAGGGCCGCACCGGGCCGGTTCCACCGTCGGCTGAAGGCGATCCCGCCGCCGAAGGAGAGTGCCGCGCTGGCGTAGGTGACCTGGTTGGGGGTGACCGGGGTCCGGGCCAGGGCCTTCGCCACCGGCACCGAGATCGGCCGGTAGGCGTAGCGGGTGAGCAGGTAGCCGACCTCCAAGGTTTCCTCCTCCTCTTGCCCGAGCCACGTGACGGGCCTGGGCCTTGGAAGAGGCGTGTTGACGTCTCCGAGGCCGCAGTTAGCCGGTTCCGCCCCCTTCTACCACCACTTCGCCGGCCGGCAAACAGCAGGTGACGCGCCGGTGGCCGCGGTGTGGTCGCAGGTCGTCGCACCGCGCTACAGGTCGGGCGCTCGCCGTAGCCTCTCCGTCGATGCGGGTGGCTCAGCGGCTGGACGGCTACCAGCGCCGACACCGGTGGCTTGGGTTCCCGATCGCGGTGGTCTACAAGTTCTTCGACGACCAGGGCGTGTACCTCGGCGTGCTCGTCACCCACTACGCCTTCCTCTCCATCTTCCCCCTGCTGCTGATCTCGTCGTCCGTCCTCGGCTTCGTGCTCCGTGGCAACGCCCGACTGCAGGAGCGGATCCTCGACTCCGCCCTTCGCCAGCTCCCGGTGATCGGCGAGCAGCTGGGCCGTCCGGAGGCGCTGCGAGGCAGCACGGCGGCGATCGTCGTCGGAACGATCGGGTCGGTGTATGGGGCCCTCGGGGTCTCGCTGGCCGTCCAGAACGCCATGAACGTCGCCTGGGCCGTGCCACGCAACCAGCGGCCGAACCCGATCCAGCTTCGCCTGCGGGGGCTGCGGCTCCTGGCCACGGTGGGGCTGGCGTTCGCGTGCACGACTGCGCTCGCAGCCGTAAGCACACGGGTTGGTTCCTTCGGCTCGAGCTTCGGCGTGCTCGCCAAGCTCGTGGTCGTCCTGCTGGCGATCGTGCTCAACGCCGGGATGTTCAGCCTGGTGATGCGCATGGCCACCACCCGTGTCGTCAGCCTGCGCCAAGCGGCGCCCGGCGCCATCGTCGCTGCGCTCCTCTGGCAGCTCCTCCAGCTCGGCGGCGACGTCTACATCCGACTCGTCATCCAGGACGCCGACACCACCAACGGGGTCTTCGCCCTGGTGCTCGGGCTCCTGGCGTGGCTCTACCTCGGGTCGGCCTCGCTCATCCTGTGCGCCGAGATCAACGTCGTGCTGGCGGGGCACCTCCACCCCCGGGCGCTCCTGACGCCGTTCAGCGAGCGCGTGAACCTCACCGAGGGCGACCGCGCCGCGTATGCCTCCTACGCCACGGCCCAGCGCCACAAGGCCTACGAGAACGTCGACGTCACCTTCGAGAACGGCGGCCAGCACGGCCCCGGTCCGGCGCCGGTCACGTCCCCCCCCGGCCCGCCGCCGGAGGACGTCGCTCCTGGGATCCTTCGGCCGGAGGGCGCGGCAGTCGCCGTGGATCACCCACCGGAGGTGCCGGCGCCGACCTCCTCGGCTGGCACGGAGCCCATCATCGGGGAGCCTCGCCTTCGTTGAGGGGAGCGACACCTTCGCTGCGATGAGCAAAGGCCGCGAACCGCCGGATAACATGCCCCGCAACTCGACACAGGGGGGTCAAGATGACTCGACAGATGGTGGCCGTTGGGGTGGTTGCAGCGATCGGTCTCACCGGCTGCGTGCGCACCGTCTACAGGACGGCGGCTGCGCCGTCACCGTCGTCGCAGGCGCAGATCTGCGCCGGGCTCAACGAGCTGGACGCCACCTTCGCGGCCGTGCCGGCGATCAGCAGGAGCACCACGCGCGATCAGCTGAAGACGCTGCGCGACGACATCGCCCGCAGCTCGGAGAAGGTCACCTCTGAGCGGGGCCGCTACAACGAGACCGCCCGCACCGACCTCGCCGGCGCTCGCCAGGACTTCCTGCTCGCCGTCGACGGCTCCGGGTCGGCAACGAGCGCGATCGGCAGCGCGTCGAGCTTCATCAACGACACCTACAAGGGCGTGAAGGGGAGCATGGCGGCCGTCCGCTACAGCACGGACTGCAGCTCAGTGCCCGGCTGACCCGGTGGGGCTGGTCCCCACCTGCAGCCGGACAGGTCCTTCCTGCCCTTTCTTGGCCGGAACCATTGCCGTCCCCGCGTTCGGGGTGGTATGAGAAAGGCCACAACTACGTTGCGTGGCCAAACGGCGGGGTAGCGGACCAAAAATGTGGGGGTTCCCTGTGAGTGCTCGATCGCGCGCCGTCATCCTGGCTTCGCTGCTCCTGGTGGTCGGGTGGATGGCCTCCACCGCCGCCATCGCCCCGCCCGCCGCCGCCCTCGGGTCGTCGGTCCCGCCGCCGCTCCCGTCGGTCAGCGCCGGCGGGTACATGACCTGTGCCGTCGACGCCGGCGGCTTCCCAGCCTGCTGGGGCGAGAACGGCGTGCCGGCCAACGACGTGGCCAACACCTCCCCCGGAGGCCAGGCCAACCCCCCGCCGTTCCAGCGGTTCCTCGAGGTGAACGCCGGCTATGCCACCGCCTGCGGGATCACCGTCACCCAGACGATCAGTTGCTGGGGGAGCGGCCGCTACGACAAGTTCATCGTGCCCGTGGGCACGTTCACCCACGTGGTCCCTGCGCTGAACTACGTCTGTGCCCTGCGCACCGACGGCACGGTGACCTGCTGGGGCGGCGAGGACAGCGATCCCCTCGCCACGGTGGCCAACAACGAGCCGCCCGGCTCCTTCACCCAGCTCACGGTGGGCAACCGTCACGCCTGCGCGCTGCGGGCTGACGGCAGCATCGCCTGCTGGGGGACCAACGCCGACGGCCAGCTCAACGTGCCAGCCGGCACCTTCAGCTACGTGAACGTGTCGAACTTCTCGTCGTGCGCGCTGCGCACCGACGGCACGCCCGTCTGCTGGGGGCGGAACCAGGGGGGCCAGCAGACGTACCCGGCCGGGACGTTCACCACCATCACCACCGGGTTCGCCCACGTCTGCGGCCTGCGGGCTGACGGGACCGTCACCTGCTGGGGCCGCAACTCCGAGGGCCAGACGATCGTCCCGGCCGGGACGTACACGCAGGTGAGCGCCGGGACGTTCCACACCTGCGCCATGCCCACCACCGGACCGCCGGCCCGCTGCTGGGGGAACAACGCTGCCGGTCGCGTCCAGCCGAGCATGACCAACCTCACGCCGCACCAGGGCTACGTCGCCAGCCCCTACAGCCTCCAGCTGTCGATGGCCACCTACATCTCCCCTCCGCCGACCTTCTCGGTGGTCGCGGGGTCCCTGCCGCCGGGACTGACGGTCAGCCCATCGGGCCTGATCTCGGGCTCGCCCACCGCAGCCGGCACCTTCACCTTCAGCGTGGCGGCCAGCAGCCTCGGACTGTCCCCCCGCGACTGCTCGAACACGTCGAGCGCGGGTGACTCGCGGTTCTGCACCCCGGGCGATACGAGCTCCGTCGCCACGGCCACCAGGACCTTCACCATCGTGGTCGGGGCCGTGGCTCCGGCGCCGGGCGCCATCGGTGGACGGGTTACGGCGTCGAGCAGCAGCGCCCCGGTGGCCGGCGTCACGGTCACGGTCACCCACAGTGGCGGCGCCACCGCCGGTCAGGTGACCACCGACGCGGCCGGCAACTACTTCATCACCGGCCTGCTCCCCGCCGCCTACAGCGTGACGGCCAGCGGCCAGGAGCTCCAGCCGCAGACCAAGCCGGCCACCGTGGTCTCGGGCGCCACCACCACGGTCGACTTCGCCCTCGCGCCGCTGGTCCGGCCGACGGTGGTGCGCGTGTCCACCAACCACTACGAGACGGTCACCGACGGCGTTTTCGTCGACTGGACCGAGGTCATCGAGCAGCGCCTCGACACACCCCAGAACTACACGGTCCACACCGACGCCGGCTGCGCCACCCCCGCCATCGCCACGGCCTTCCGGGGCAACTGGCTGGAGATCCGCCCGACGATCCGCGACCTTGAGATGAACGGCTGGGCGAGCGTCGTCCCCGGCGGGACCTACTGGCTCCGGGTCGCACCGGAGACCGAGTTCGGGCTCACCAGCCTCCAGCGCAACCTCCTCCAGTGCGTGCAGTTCATCGCCGAGCTGCGCCCTGTCGACGAGGCCGTCCTCGTCGGCCGCGTCACTGACGCCAACCGGCTGCCGATCGCCGGCGCCACGGTGGTCGTCACGCGCACCATCGGTGCACCCGGCACCGTCGCCGGCCAGGCCACCACGAGCGCCACGGGCGAGTACCGCATCGAGAACCTGGCCCCTGGGCCCTACCTGGTGACCATGACGCCGCCCGTCGGTCCACAGCAGACGGCCAGCATCACGTTGGTGGGCGGCACCACCTACACCCTGGGCTTCGGGCCGCTGGACGCGGTCAACGACACCTACACCACGACCGAGGACGTGCGGTTGACGGTGCCCGCCTCGGGCGTGCTGAGCAACGACATCGGTGGTCCCCTGACAGCCGCAGTGGCCACCGCGCCGACGAGCGGGACGCTGGTCCTCGGCGCTGACGGGTCCTTCACCTACACCCCCTCCCTCAACTTCAACGGCACCGCCTCGTTCAGCTACACGGCCACCATGGCCGGCGGTGGCTCGGACACGGCCACGGTGAGCATCACCGTGACGCCGGTCAACGACCTGCCGGTGGCCGGCACCGACACCTACACCACGCCCGAGGACGTTCCTCTCTCGGTGCCCGCCCCCGGTGTGCTCGCCAACGACACCGACGTCGACGGCAACACGCTGCTCGCCACCTCGGCCAGCGCCCCGGCGCACGGGACGGTCGTCCTCAACACCAACGGCTCGTTCACCTACACCCCGGCCGCCAACTACAACGGCCCCGACAGCTTCACCTACGTGGCCAACGACGGCAACGGCGGGGTTCGCACAGGCACGGTCAACCTCACGGTGACCGCGGTG
>JBKJUI010000484.1:0-6526 GCA_046590775.1 Acidimicrobiales bacterium | reverse complement strand
TGCTCGCCATCCACCACGGTGGTGATCGAGGCCGGGGCGCAGAGCCCGGGCAGCAGCTCGACGGCCGAGCGGCCCTCGACGCCCAGGCCCCAGACGGCCACGGCCCGGCCGGTCAGGTCAGCGAGGCGCCACGGCACGGGCCAGGCCCTCCACCACACCACGGTGCGCAGGCGGCACCAGAAAGGCGAGCTCGAGGTCGGGGGCGAGGGCCTGGGCCACGTCGGCGTCGTCGGGCCAGGCGCCCTCGGCCCGGAGGCGCTCGGCCACGGCGGCCAGGGCCCGGGCACCGGCCCAGCCGGGCTGCTCGGTGGCCAGCCGGACGCCCACCCGGCTCTCAGCCACCTCGCCCACGCACTCGAACGGCTTGGGCTGGCCGGCCTCCACCAGCCCGGCCAGGCCCTCGATCTGGCTCGGGTCGTCGAGGACGTCGCCGCCCTGGATGGCCACCACCTCGGAGCGGTCGAGCCAGGGCGCCAGAGCGAGCGCCACGAACCGGCACTTCGGGCAGTCGCGGTCCCAGCCGTCGACCCGCCGGGCGTCGAGCCGGAAAGCGGCGTTGCACGAGGAGAAGACATCGAAGAAGCGGCGCCCGCGCTCGGCGAACAGCCGGCAGATGGCCAGCTCGCTGAACGGGCGGAGCAGGCTGAACCACGACAGCTGGGCGCCGACGGCCGCGGCGACGACGCCGGCGATCAGCTCCTCGGCAGCCAGCGACTTCGACCACTGGTGGTTCACCGCCGCCCCCCGCCAGTCCCTCGTGGCCTCCGACGCCGACCGCTCGTTCGACATGACCACGGCGTCGCACCCGGCCCGCACCGCAGCCAGGCAGAGCACGAGGCTGACCACTGCGGTGACCGGCACGTGGCCGTTGCGGGCGCCCCGCCGGTTCAGCTCGAGCAGCGCAGGGTCGAGCGACCGCTCGACGTGCAGCGCCGGAGCACCGGCGCGCTCGAGCACGGCGTCGATCACCGGGAAGCGGCGGACGCTGGCCAGCAGCGGCTCCTCGCCGGCGGCCTGAAGCGCGGCGATGGTGACGCACGAGTCCTTGCCGCCGCCGACCGGCACCAGGCTGCGCCGCCTCAGGCCGAGGTCGCCGGGCACCGGGCGGTCGGCCAGCGCGGCGGCCTCCACCGCCGGGCCCACCGGGTCCAGCCCGTTGACGAAGTACAGCTCGCCGAGGCCGGGACCGAGGAGGGCGTCGAGCAGGAGGCGCTCTGCCGCGGTCATCCCGCCGGCCACCGTGACGTGCCGCGGCGTGGCCGCCTTGTAGTACGACGGCGCCGCCGCCAGCCAGAGGAGGCGGACGAGGGCGTCGTCGGCCCCGGTGGCCCGCCCCGGCGGCAGCCGCAGGACCTCGGTCATGGCCAGGTCGTCGAGGGCGTAGGAGAGGCGGACGGTGCCGGTCGCCTCGTCGAGGTCATAGCCGGTCAGCGAGAAGGCCTCGACCCGGTCGGGGGCGAAGGCCTCGGGCAGCGGCACGGCCCGCTGACCCTACCCGTGCCCGGGCCGGGCCCGGCCGGAGCCGGACGCCACGGTGGGATGCTGTCGGCGTGCGGGGGCTGGTGCAGCGGGTCACCGAGGCGTCCGTCACCGTCGAGGGCCAGGTCGTCGGCGCCATCGGGCCCGGGCTCTGTCTCCTCGTGGGCGTCACCCACCGCGACACCTCGGAGACGGCCAGAGCCCTGGCCGAGAAGGTCTTCCACCTCCGGGTGCTCGACGACGATGCGGGACGGCCCGACCTGTCCCTGGCCGACGCGACTCAGCCGGCCGTGCTGGTCGTGAGCCA
The DNA here is from genome assembly GCA_046590775.1 of Acidimicrobiales bacterium. Classification (GTDB taxonomy): domain Bacteria; phylum Actinomycetota; class Acidimicrobiia; order Acidimicrobiales; family JAUJNH01; genus JAUJNH01. Next base: position 4,740 of record JBKJUI010000484.1, on the reverse strand, counting down.
GTTCACCCTGTACGCCGACACCACTCGGGGCCGGCGCCCGTCGTGGCTGGCCGCCGCCCCCGGCGCCGTGGCCGAGCCCCTGGTCGAAGCCGTGTCCGCCCGCCTGGCCGAGCTCGGCTGCACGGTGGCCACGGGGCGCTTCGGCGCCTCCATGCTGGTGGCGCTGGTGGGGGACGGACCGATCACGGTCCTGCTCGAGGTCTGAGCTGGCTGCGTGTCCCGCCGCCGCCGCCGTCAGATGGTGGGGCTGCCGCCGCCGCCACCGGCGCACGCGCAGGCGCCTCCGGCCGTGACGGCGATCGACCCCCATGGCTCGAGCTCGAACGGGAAGCTGACCGGCTCGGCGGTGGCCAGGCGGACGGCGACGAGCTGGGAGGCACCGACCCGGGTGAAGGCCCATCGACCCTGGGCGTCGGTGGCCATGGGGGGCGGGCCGGCCTCGGGCGGCAGGTCGACCGTCGTGTCCTTCACCTCGCCGCTGGTGAGGTCCAGCACGAAGAGGCGGCGGGCGGCCCCCTCCTGGCGGCCCACGAAGAGCACGGCGGCGCTGGCCACGGCCGCCCCCGCCGGCTCGGGCTTCAGGCCGGCCGGCAGCGGCCAGGTGCGGTCACCGGCTGGGCCGGCGACGAGCACGCTGCACACGCCTGCCGGGCACGTGGCATCGGGCACGAGCACGGCCCGCTGGCCGTCGGCGCCGAGGAAGGTGCCGTTGGCGGCCAGGGGACGCACGGCCGACCCCTTGACGGGGTCGAACAGGTCGATGCGGCCGCTGCGGTCGGCCGGGCCCACGACGAGGCCACCGGCCCCGAAACCGGTGAGCTGGCGGCCGGGCACCACCGTCTGAACGAGGGGCGCCGCCTCCTTGCTCAGGTCGACGCGGCGCACCTCGGTCGTGGTCTCGGGGGTGCTGGCGGCCACGAGCCACGCCTCGGACACCGTGCCACCGGCCACTGCCTTGACACCGGTGCCGACGGCTCGCGGCAGGTGCTCACTGTCGTTCAGGACGTAGACGGCGCCGGCGTCTTGGGGCAGCGGTCCCCGCACCAGCACCATGGCGCCGTGGGCCCGGTCGAGGAGGCCGACCACCTGGAGCCCGTTCTCGAGCCGGGGGTTGAGGATCTCGGTCGGCGTGCCGCTGCTCAGCTCGACCGAGGTCAGCTTGGCGCCACCGAGCAGCACGGCGCGCGGCAGGTCGTCGGGCAGCTGCCCAGGGCCGCCCGGGCCGTTCGGCGGGCCAGGCGTCCCCGGCGTGCCGCCGGGAGGTGCGGTGGTCGAGGGCGTCCGCGTCGTCGACGTGCTGCTCTCGGTCTTGCGGGTGCCACGGTCCTGCGGGCAGCCGGTCAGGACGAGGACGGCGGCGACCACGAGGACGAGCGCTCGGGAGCGCCGGCAGACCGGGGTGGGGGATCGGCGCATCCCGTAGAGCCTGCCAGCCGGCCGGCCGCAACCGGGCGCGCTCCTGGCCGCCCGGCTGTATCCGCAGCCGCTCGCTAGCCTCGTCCCGGCGATGTCGACCTGGTCCCCACCGCCGTCCCCCCCGCCGGCCGACGTGGCCTGCTACCGCCACCCGAAGGTCCAGTCACCGGTCTCGTGCAACCACTGCGGGCGGCCGATCTGCGCGGACTGCATGATCAGCGCGCCGGTTGGCTGGCAGTGCCCGTCGTGCGTCAAGGGGGGCCCGCCGGTCCGGCGGATGCGCGACGTCCAGGCCGGCGGCGTGCTGGCCGGCGAGCGGCCCTACCTGACCTACGCCCTGATCGCCATCTGCGTCGCCGTCTTCGTGGCCCAGCAGGGCCCCGGCTTCGACGAGCGCTTCGTCATCGTCGGCACCGAGGTGGCTCGCGGTGAGTGGTGGCGGGTGGTGACCTCCGGCTTCCTGCACGGCGGCGTGATCCACCTCCTCTTCAACATGCTCATCCTGTTCCAGATCGGCTCGGCCCTCGAGGTCCGCCTCGGCCGGGCCCGCTTCCTGGCCGTCTACCTCTTGTCCCTCGTCGGCGGCTCGATGGGCATCCTGCTGCTGCACGCGCCGACCACGGCTGCCCTCGGGGCTTCCGGCGCAGTGTTCGGCCTGATGGGGGCCGTGGTCGTGCTCCCGTCGAGGGGCCGCTCCCCGATCGAGTCATCGGTCGGCGGGCTGCTGGTGATCAACCTGGTCCTCACCTTCGTCATCCCCAACATCGCCATCGGGGGCCACCTCGGGGGACTGGCGGCGGGCGCCCTGGGCGGGCTCGTGATCCGTGGTCTCGGCCTGCGGGGCGACCTAAAGGTGATCGCGGCGACGACGGCCATCATCGCCGTGCTCGCCGCCGGCCTCTTCGTGGCGGCCCGCCCAGTGGCGGAGTACCGCTGCGAGGCTGAGGGAGCTCCCTCGATCGGGGCCCTCCGCAACTCCGCTCGCGGCCTCGATCCCTGCCCCTAACCTTCGGATCGGGAGCCGGCGTAGCCCAACTGGCAGGAGGCAGATGGTTTAGGGCCATCACAGTGCGGGTTCGAGTCCCGCCGCCGGCACCACGGCCCCAGCAGTCCTTGCCACAGGGTGCCGCTAGCCTCCCGAGCCGTGACAGAACCAAACGTCCTCGGCCAGAGCCGCAACAGCGGTGGCGACCCGCTGGGCGACGTCTACCAGCAGCTGCTGAAGAACCGGATCGTGTTCCTCGGCAGCGAGGTCAGCGACGTCAGCGCCAACCTGGTCTGCGCCCAGCTCCTCCTCCTGGCCGCCGAGGACGGTGACCGCGACATCAACCTCTACATCAACAGCCCTGGCGGGTCGGTGACGGCGGGCCTCGCCATCTACGACACGATGCAGCTGGTGCCGTGCGACGTGTCCACCACCTGCATGGGCCTGGCGGCGTCGATGGGGCAGTTCCTGCTCTGCGCCGGCACACCGGGGAAGCGCTTCGCCCTCCCGCACAGCCGGATCCTCATGCACCAGCCCTCGGCCGGCTTCCAGGGCTCGGCTGCTGACATCGCCATCCAGGCCGAGCAGATCATCTACATGAAGAAGCAGCTGGCCGAGCGCATCGCCCACCACACCGGGCAGACCCTCGAGCGCATCACCGAGGACTCCGACCGTGACCGCTGGTTCACCGCGCCCGACGCCCAGGCCTACGGATTCATCGACAAGGTCATCGAGAAGACCAAGCACGTCGCACCGCCCGAGTAGGCCAGCCGACTCCTCTACCAGGCCCTCGGCCGCCCGCCGGCGATGACCCAGCGGGGTCGGGACAGCGCCGTCGCATCGAGCAGCGGGTCGGCGTCCAGCACGAGAAGGTCGGCCCGCAGCCCTGGCGCCACCCGTCCCGTCACCTCCCAGGCGCCGATGGCGTCGGCCGCCCTGCTCGTGGCCGCCACCACCACCTCGGCCGCGGTCATCCCCGACCGGGCCATCAGGGCCAGCTCACGGGCGTCCACCGAAGGGGCGGTGCAGGCGTTGCCGAGGTCGGTGCCGTAGGCCACCTCGCCGCCGAGGCCGACCCATCGGCGGAGGAACCCGGTGGCCGCCTCGCGCTCACCGGCCGGGTCGGCGTCCCGGCAGTGGAGCGTCGGCAGCAGGCGGACGCCGGCACCCACCGCCCGGCGCACCAGGTCGTCGGGCACGGGGACGTCCGAGAACGGGACGTGGGCCAGCTCGCCCACGCCTGCGTCGAGCGCCGAGGCCAATGCGTCGGCGCTGCCGACGTGGGCGGTGACGAGCCTGCCCCACTCGCGGGCCCGCTCGACGACGGCGGCCAGGGTGCGGGGGGCCAGGAGCGGGCCACGGCGGTCGTCGAGGCCGACCTTCACGGCGCAGGCCCCGAGGGCCACCACCCGGTCGACGGCCCGCACCGCCTCGTCGACCCCGCCCACCTCGGAGGTGGTCCCCGGTGGCGCCCACGCCGCGCCCGCCGGGTACCCGCCCGGGGCGGTGAGGATCGGTCCCACTGCGCTCACCAGCAGGCCGTCGGACCACGCCTGCCTCACGAGGGGGGCGAGCCGGTCGGGCGGCCACCCGAGGTCGCGCACGGCGGTGACCCCGCTCCGCACCAGCCGCCCGGGATCGGCGAACGCAAGGTGGACATGGGCGTCGACCACCCCGGGCGTCAGGGTCGCTCCCTGCAGGTCGACGACGAACGCCCCGGCCGGGACCGGCGCGGAGGTCCCGACGTCGGCCAGCAGTCCGTGGTCCATCACCACGACGGCGTCGTCGACCGCAGCGGCGGATGTTCCGTCCACCAGCCGCACCCCGACGAGGGCGACGAGCGGCTGGTGCAGGGGCCAGGGCGGCCGGCGGAGCTGAAGGGCTCTCAACGCCCGGCCACTCGGCCGACGCACGCCGTGCGGCCCTCGGGGTCGCCGTGGAGCAAGCGACGGTCGGTCCCGGCCGGGCACTGCACGCCGGGGCCGCCCACGGCGACGATGCGGCGCCCGCCGGCGGAGCGGCAGGGCTCGGTGCGGTCGAGGTCACCACCTTCGACCAGGCACTGCCCGACGGGCGCAACCCGGGTCCGGAGGTCACCTGGACGGCCGGCGTAGGCGGTGAGGACGACGAGCATCCCGGCCCCGAGGATCAGGAAGGGCCACAGCCGCAGGCGGAGCTTCGGGACGACGGGGAAAGCTTGTCCGGTGCCGTTCCGCCCGCCGGGACTGGCGGGAGCGGCGCTGGTCAGCGACCTGTCGTAGGCGGCGCGCCGATCGGGGTCGGCGAGCACGGCCCAGGCTTGGTTGAGCGAGCGCATCGCCGCGTCGTCGCCGGTGGTG
>JBKJUI010000473.1:0-7628 GCA_046590775.1 Acidimicrobiales bacterium | reverse complement strand
GACGAAGCGCACGCCCTGTTCGACTCGCTGTGCGCCCGTGCCGGACCGCTCGGCTCGTGTCCGAACAGATCGTCCCTTCGACCGGGCGTTCGCCGGACCTGGCGCGGTGGCCGGCTCGGATGCCGATCGGGCCTGGGCCGACCTCGGCCTGCTCGAGGCGGACCTCGGCGCCACCGACGGCCGGCTCGCCTCCCGTTCGCCACGTCGTCGACCCGACGCCCTTGGTCTCCCGGCCGTAGACCTCAGGTGCAGGCCGCGTCGGAGACGAAGCCCGCACCGGGCCCGTAGACCGACTGGATGACGAAGCAGCGGGGGCCGGGCGTCGGCAGGGTGACGGTCGCCTCGACGGTGCCGGCGGGGGCGGACTGGGTCGCCAGCTGCGCCTCACCGAGCCTCGGCCGGTGGGCCACCACGTAGCCGACCAGGCCGGTCCGGTCCGGCGGGGGCTTCCAGGTGACCACCACCGTCAGGGGGTCGACCGTCCTCACCGCCACGGCGGTGGGCGTCCGGGCCTGGGCCGGCGCCAGGGTGGTCGTGCTGGCGGCGGGCGGGGCCGTGGAGATCACGGTGACGTTCGGAGGGACGGCTGGGCTCTGACCCCGGCCGCGGGTGGCCACGGCGGCGGCGGCGACGAGTGCTGCGGCGAGGACGGCCGCCCCGGCCACGATGGCCAGCGCCAGCCTGGCCGGGTTGCGGCGCTCGGCCACCTCGGTCGTGGCCGGGCCCGGGCTCCCCGGCCGGGGGCGGACGACGGTGCCGCCGAGCTCGGAACCGACCGGCACGAGAACCTGTCGGTGCGCCGCCGCCGGCTCCGGCTCGGGGCCGGACGGGTCGGAGGACCAGTCCGGCGACGGCGGGTCGGGGGTGGGGAGGACCACCCCCGAGGCGACCAGGGCACCGGTATCCAGCGTCGGAAGCTCGCCTCGCTCGACCTGCGGCCGCGGTCTTACGGTGGCTGCCGCGGGACGGGCGGCGGGCGGGCCGGGCGGGGCGGGGTGGCTCCCACCTGGCAGTCGGCGCGCCGGAGTCGGACGAGCGGGATCGACCTCCGCCGGGGAGCCGAGGTGGTCGAGGTCGTCGGGCACCACGAGCTCTGACACCGGGAGCCCGAGCTGCGCCTGCAGCGACCGCAGGCGCACGCCGAGCGCATGGGCGGAGGCGGGCCGGTCGGCCGGCTCCTTGGCCAGCGCCCAGCGCAGTACCTCCTCGACGTCGGCCGGCACGTCGTCCCTCCCAAGTGGCGGCAGCGGCTCCTGGAGCACCCGCAGCATCAGCCGGAGCGGCCCCTCCTCGCCCTCGCCGAACGGCAGGCGGCCGGCCAGCGCCGTCCACAGGGTGGAGCCCAGGCCGTAGATGTCGGCCGCCGCCGTCGCCTCGCGGCCCTCGAGCACCTCGGGCGCGGCGTGGGTGGGCGTGAAGGCCTCGGTGCCGCCCCGCGCCTCGCCGAGGGTGGCGATCCCGAAGTCGGCCAGCCCGGGCTCCCCGAAGCGCGAGAGCAGCACGTTCTCCGGCTTGAGGTCGCGGTGGAGGATGCCGGTCCGGTGGGCGGTCTCCAACGCCCCGGCCAGCTTCACGCCGTAGCGCAGGGCCAGCTCCACCGACACCGGGCCGGACGTGGCCACGAGGTCGGCCAACGACCCGCGCTCGAACAGGTCCATGGTGAGGAAGGGCCGCTCGCTGCGGGTGACGCCGGAGGCCAGGACCGTCACGATGTTGGGGTGGCCGGTGAGTCGACCGACGGCGCTGCACTCCCGGAGGAACCGCTCGCGGGCCCGGGCCTCGGACAGCGTGACGCCGAGCACCTTGACGGCCACCCAACGGTCGAGCTCGGGCTGCCACGCCCGGTAGACGGTGGAGTTCCCGCCCGCGGCCAGCGGCTGGAGGCTGGTGACGCCAGGCACCTCCCCCTCAGCCTGCGTCCGCAGCCGTCGCCGTGCCACCTCCCGTCACGGTACCCAAAGGCTGGTGCCCGGCTTCGCCCGCCCTCTGACGGCACGGCGCCGCCGGCAAAAGCCTGTTCGGCCCGGCTCCGCTGGCCGATGACACCGTTCACTCGTGAAATTTGACCATTTCCGCCCTTTGTGGCGCTGCTGAGTTTCCCTCGCCGGATCGAGGCGTACGATGTCTTTTGGGCGACAGGGCCGAGCAGCGCCCAAGCAGGCATCTCGACGGGAACGCACATGGCAGGAAGGCGATCGGCGTCAGGCTTCGTGAGCGTGATCGCCGCGTTGGCCGTGTCCGCGGTCTCGCTGGTGGCCATCGTGGGTCGCGGCAACGCATCGTCGGTGATCGACCTGCTGCACGGCGGGGCGTGGGTGTCCTCACAGGCCGGCGACCGCCCGAGGCTCCACCACGTGAACGCCAACGGCAAGGTCGACTTCTCCGCCCTGACCGACTCGGCCGACCCGATGCGCATGGCCAACACCGAGGGGCGGGCTCTCGCGGTGAACACCGGAACCGGGCTGGTCACCGTGGTCGACCTGTCGAAGGCGGCGGCCCAGGCTTCGTCGCCCGTCGACGACGGCCGGGCGCTCCTGCCGGTCGGGGCGGCCGGTCACCTGTACCTGGTGGATCCCGGGCAGGGCACGGTGCGCTCCGTGGCCGCGGGTGGCGGGCCCGGCCCCCTCGTGTCCGACCCTGTGGAGGTGCGCCCCGGCGCCCGCGACCGGGGTCTGTCCGACCGGCCGGGCGTCGACGACGCCGGCACGCTCTGGGTCTCGGCGGTGCCCGACGGCATGGTCGTGCCGGTGACGTCGGAGCGGGCCGATGCCTCCACCGGGACGGTGCCGCCCCCGACCGTCGGCCGGCCGGTGCAGGTGGCGGCCGGGACAGACCGGCCTCGGGGCATCGAGGTGTCGATCGTGTCGGGCGACGCCTACGTGCTGGTCCGCTACGCCGACCACGCCGAGGTGGGTCAGCTCCGCACCGGGCAGTCGCCCAGGCTCCTGGCCACCAGGCCCGGCCAGCCGCTGCCGCCCGACGTCCGCGTCGCCCCCCGGCAGGGCGACTCCGACGTGGTGAACCTCCTCGACCCTACGGCCCGCGTGGTGCGCCGCGTCCACCCCGACCGGGGCGAACTCGACTCGGTCGCCGTCCCGGGGGCGCGCCGTGACGACGTCCAGGCCCCGGTGACCGCCGGCGGGAAGCTGATCTTCGTCGACGTCACGACCGGGGCCCTCGTGGCGGCCGACCCCGACCGCCCCGGGTCGCAGCCCGTGGCGCACGCCCTGGCGGCCCCGGGCACCCCCATCGAGCTGGTCGTGAAGGACGGGTCGGTGGTGGCCAACGACCCGCGCGGCAACAGGATCGTGACCTACGGCCGTGACGGCACCCCCATCGAGAGCGAGAAGTTCGTCAACGCGCCGACGGTGAGCGACGTGGTCAACAAGCCGGTGACACCGCCGCCTGCGAAGAAGCCGAAGCCGGCGCCGGCCCCTGGCCCGACGCCCAATCCGGCACCCGTGCCGGCCGGGCCGCCCGCTCAAGGCCGACCGGTCGCCACAACGCCCACCACCGCCGCCCTGCGCCCGCCGGGCGAGCCGGGCAACCTCCGCGCCGTCGGAGGCGCCGGCCAGGTGGTGCTGGCCTGGCAGGCCTCCACCGCCGGCGGCGCCTCGACCGGCTTCGTCCTCACCGCCCCCGACGGCAGCACGACGGCCGCCCGGGCCGGCGAGCTCCAGAAGACCGTCCCCTCCCCGAACGGCAAGGCGGCCACCTTCACGATCCGGGCCGAGAACCCCGCCGGCCGCAGCCGCGACGTCCCCTTCCCCTCAGCCACGGCCCAGTCGCAGGTACCGGGGCCGCCCACCTCCCCCAAGGCCGCTCCGGCCGACGGGATGATCGCCGTCAGCTGGATCCCCCCGCCGGCCAACGGCACCACGATCCAGGGCTACCGGGTCACCGCCGCTGACGGCAGCACCCTCGACGTGCCGGCGTCTGGGGCGGCGGCCGTCCTCACGCCGCTCACGAACGGCCAGGACTACGGCCCGATCACCATCAGCGCGCTGGCCCGCACCACCTCCGGCGCTGCGGTCGTCGGCCAGCCCGCCACCATCAGCGGTCCGGCGATTCCTTTCGGCAAGCCGCCGGCGCCGACCGGCGTCACGATGGCTCCAACCGCCAACAGCGGGGCTCTCATCGTCAGCGTCCCTCAGGTCGCCGCCAACGGCGACCCCGCCACCCTCTACGAGTACACCCTCAACCCGGGCGGGCAGACCGCCAGGGCCAACCCCACCGTCGGGCCGGTCCAGTACACCTATACCGGCATCACCAACGGCACGCAGTACTCCGTCACCGTTACGGCCACCAACCGGGCAGGCAGGGGGCCTCCGAGCTCCCCGGTCTCGGCGACGCCCCGAGCCGAGCCGAGCGTGAGCAAGGGCGCTTGGAGCCAGACCGCCACGTCCGTCCGCTTGGCCTTCAGCGTCGCTGGCAACGGCGAGACGCCCGACTCGTGCTGGTACACCCTCGACTTCAGCACGACCAAGAACCCCATCTCGTGCACGCTCGGCACGCTCGAGGTCACCGGCCTCAAACCGTCGACCGACTACCACCTGGGCATCCAAGCCCACAACTCGGCCGGGAACAGCGCAGAGGCGGGGATCAACTTTCGCACCGACGCGGCGCCGCCCACCAGGTACTACGAGACCGTGGCCAGCAACCCGGTGCCGACCAAGACGTGGAGGCAGACGAACGCGTCCGGGCCGGGGCCCGACATCAAGCAGGGCACCAGGGTCGAAGTGGCCTGCCGCAAGAAGGACGGCACCATCACGAGCAACAGCGGCGGCTGGTGGTACAAGCTCCTCAGCTCGCCGTGGGACGGCTTCTGGGCTCCGGCCGGCGACTTCTTCAACGGCGGGGCCTCGTGGGACCCCGACGTGCCGGTCTGCTAGACGACGTCATGGCCAAAACGAGGACGACGCCCGTCTCGCCCGACCAGTTTGCCGCAGCCTTCGAGCGGCTCGAGGCGAACGTGGCCCTGGCCATCAAGGGCAAGCCTGAGGTGATCAGGCTTGCCCTCACCTGCCTGCTGGCCGAGGGCCACCTGCTGATCGAGGACGTGCCGGGCACCGGCAAGACGACCCTGGCCCGGGCCATGGCCGCGTCGATCGACGCCAGCTGGCACCGGATCCAGTTCACGCCCGACCTGCTGCCGTCGGACGTGACGGGCGTGTCGATCTACCACCAGGGCACCGGGACCTTCGAGTTCCACCCCGGCGCCATCTTCGCCAACATGGTGGTGGCCGACGAGATCAACCGGGCGTCGCCCAAGACCCAGTCGGCGCTGCTCGAGGTGATGGAGGAGCGGCGGGTCACCGTCGACGCCAAGCCGTACGCCGTGCCCCGGCCGTTCCTGGTCATGGCCACCCAGAACCCCATCGACATGGATGGCACCTACCCGCTGCCGGAGGCACAGCTCGACCGGTTCCTCATCCGGGCCACGATGGGCTATCCCGACCTCGAATCCGAGGTGGAGATCCTCACCACCCAGGGCCAGTCCGTCGTCGTCGACAGCCTGCAGCCGGTGATGACGACCGAGGAGATGGCGGCCATGATCGCCTCGACGACCTCGATATTCGTGGCCCCGGCCATCCTCACCTACCTGGCCCAGGCCGTCGCCGCCACCCGGACCACGCCAGGCGTCCGCCTCGGCGCCAGCCCCCGGGCCAGCCTCGCACTGCTGCGGGCCTGCCGGACCCGGGCGGCCAGCCAGGGCCGCAGCTTCGTGGAGCCCGAGGACGTCAAGGACCTGGCGCCGGCGGTGCTCGCCCACCGGCTCATCCTCACCCCCGAGGCCGAGCTCCAGGGCCGGACCCAGGTGCAGCTCGTCGACCAGGTGCTGCGGGCCATCCCCGTCCCCCGCGCCCTGGCCACCTGATCGCGGTGGCCGGAGCGCCGTCCGGGGACCCCTCGACCTGGCCCCGCCTCACCGGCACCGGTCGCGCCCTCGTCCTCGCCGCCCTCCTCCTCTTCGTGGCCGGCGCTGCGCTCGGCTACGTCGAGCTCACCGTCCTGGCCACCGCCGGCCTGCTGATCGTCGCCGCCGCCGTCGTCTCCCTGGCCCGCCGGCCGAGGCTCGACGTGCGCCGGGAGATCGAGCCCGACCGGGTGCCGCGAGGCGAGGTGGCGGTGGGCCAGGTCACCGTGAAGAACCTGGGCCGGCGGGTCTGCCCGCCGATGGTGGCGGTCGACCGGCTGGGCCAGGGATCGGTGGGCTGCGCCCTGGCCCGCCTGCAGCCGGGCTCGACCCGTCGCACCGCCTATCGGCTGCCCACCAGCCGCCGGGGGATCGTGCAGGTCGGGCCGTTCGCCCTCACCCGCCAGGACACCCTCGGCCTGGCCCGCGTCACCCGACCCGTCGGCGACATCCGCACCCTGTACGTCCACCCCCGGGTGCTGCCCCTGGCCCGGGTGCCGACCGGCCGGACGCGCTCGCTCGACGGGCCGACCTCCGACTCCGCCCCTCGAGGGAGCATCACCTTCCACGCCCTGCGCGAGTACGTGTTCGGCGACGACCTGCGCCACATCCACTGGCGGTCCAGCGCCCGGACCGGGACGCTGATGGTCCGAGAGCACGTCGACACGGCGCAGACCGAGTCCACCATCGTCCTCGACACCCGGGCCGACCGCTACGACGACGACGCCTTCGAGGAGGCGGTCGAGGTGGCGGCGTCGCTGGCCGCCGCCTCGGTGCGGCTGCGCTTCCCGGTGCGGTTGGTGACCACCTGCGGCACGGCCGTCGGCGGGCGCAAGCCGACCCACGATGCGGCCGTGTTCCTCGACCACCTCACCGGCGTCGAGCGCCGGGAGGGCGGCTCCATGGTGGAGGTGGCCGACTCGCTCGTCCGTGGCCGGGCCTCCGACTCGCTGGTCATCGTCACCGGCACCGCCGACGCCGACGACCTGCGGGTGGCGGCAAGCCTTAAGCGACGCTTCGGCCGCGTGACGGTGGTGAGCGTGCGGGCGGACGTGCGTCGGAGGGCCACGCCGCACGTCCCAGGCGTGCAGGTCATCGACGCCCTCACAGCAGGGGAGTTCGCCAGCCTGTGGAGCCGGAGCAGATGAGAGCGGGCGTCGGTCCGGCCCGAGCCACGGGGGCGACGCTGGCGTCGGTGGCGTTGGCTGCGGCCATGAGCGCCATCGCCTGCTCGGGCCTCCTCAAGGTGTTCCGTCCTGGCGACGCCATGCCCTCGTTCGCCGGTGCGGTGCTCCTGGCCGCCGCTCTGGCGGCGGCGCCGGTGCTGCTCGGGCGCCGGCTGCCCCTGCCGGTCGCCGTCGTCAGCCACCTGGTGGCCGCCTTCACCTTCTCCATGGTGGTGCTCAGCACCGGCCCGACCGTGGTGGCCCGGGGCCTGGGCACCGCGTGGGCGCGCGTGCTGTCGACCTCCCTTCCGGCTGCGCCCACGCCGGGTCAGCTCCTCGTCGTGCCGGTCCTGGCCTGGGCGACGACTGCGCTCTGCTGCGAGCTGGCGGCCCGCACCGACAGCCCGCTGCTCCCGGCCCTGCCGGCGGTGGCCGCCCTGGCGGGAGCGCGGATGCTGGGCGCGGCGGCCGAGTCGGCGGGCCTGCTCCCCGCCGCCGTCGCCCTGGCCGCCACCGGGACCATCTCGGCCGTCCTGCGGGCCGGT
>JBKJUI010000239.1:0-12976 GCA_046590775.1 Acidimicrobiales bacterium | reverse complement strand
CCGTCGGCGGGCGGCCTCGGTGGCCAACGACTACCGACGGCTGTCCCACCGGCGCTCGAGGACCCGGAGCAGCTCGACGATGGCGGTGCGGGCGACGTCGAGCAGGCCGGCTATCAGCGGCGGGGCCACCGCTTCCGGGGCGAACCAGGCCCGCAGCGCCTGCCACCGGCGTCGCCGGTCAGCCAGCCAGGGGGGCGCCGGGTCCTCGTCGGCGACAGGCGCCAGGTTGGCGCCGGCCAGGGCCCGGTCGAACACCGACGCCAGCCCGAGCTGCTCGAGCTGATGGATCGCCGTGGCCAGCCGGCGCTGCGGGCGCTCGACGCCCTCGACGTACTCCTCGAGGTAGCTGACGGTGCGCCGCTTCACGTCGGCGAACACGGCGTCGTCGGTGGCGTCAGCCCGGAGCAGCCGCTGGAGGTGCCCGTTGAACTGGCGCACGCCGACGACGAGGGCCGCGTGGTGACGCTCGACCTCGGCCAGCTGGATGTGGATGCGGGCATCAGCGGCGGCGGTGGGCGGCGCGGCCATGAGCCCGGCCAGCTCGGCGAGACCGTCGCAGATGGCATCGAGCACGACGGTCTGGAGGCCGACGGCGTGGCGCAGGGCGTCGACGGCGTGCAGCACGCCGGTGACCGCAGCCTCACCCCGGGCCGTGAGCGACCACTGGAGGTTCCTCCGCTCGAACTCCTCGGGCGTGGCGTAGCGGGCCGAGTGGTCCTGGGTGGCTTCGAGGAGCCCCCAGCCGGTGAGGGAGCCGAGGGCCCGCTGCAGGGTGTCGTCGTCACTCGGCTCGTCCCAGCCGGTCCCGGCCAGAGCCGTCCGCACCTGGTCGAGGTTCAGGGCGGGAGCCAGCACGGCCGCCTGCTCGAACGCCGCCATGATCGCCAGGTGAAGGTCCCTGAGGTCGGTGGTGGTGAACCGGAAGAGGTCACTGTCCACCCCTCGCCAGGGACGTTGTTCCGCCACGCCGGTGAGCGTACGCCCGAGATGCTGACGGCTTACACGCTTGTCATTCAGCGGTGACGATCTGCGGTGGTCGTGCTCAGGCTCATGGAGCCCGCTGCACGCCGTGCCACGCTGAGGTGCGTGGCCCACGCCGTGGAACGCTCCGTCAGCCTCAGCGGTGATGCCCAGGGGACCGTGTCACTGCAGCACCCGGTCCTGCGGTACGCCGCCAACCCCATCCTGACCGCGGCCGACGTGAACGACGTGTGGCGTGACCCTGCCCTCCAGGTCGTCACCGTTCACAACGCCGGAGTCGGAAGCGTCGGCGGACAGACCGTCGTCCTGTTCAGATCACACCTCCGCAGCGGCGTCAGCGTCCTCGGCACCGCTCGCAGCGCCGACGGCGTGAGCGGCTGGCGGGTCGACGCCACGCCGGCGCTCCTCCCGGCCACCCCGGACGATCGCTTCGCCGAAGGCATCGCGGTTCCCGAGGCCGTCGAGATGGAAGCTGGCGGCGTCGAGGACCCGCGGGTCCACCTCCTCGACGGCACCTTCGCAGTGACCTACAGCGCCTACCACGCACGAGAGAGGAACCGGGTGCGAGTCGCCCTGGCCACGAGCGGCGACCTTCGTCGCTTCATCAGGCACGGGCCCCTCCTCGACCGGGACATGCGCAACGTCGTCCTCTTCCCCGACCGGATCGACGGCCGCCACGTCGGGCTGTTCCGGCCGAACGACGTGCTGCTCGGCGACGTCGGGGGTGCGTACACCCGCGTCCACGTGGGGACCACAGCTGACTACCGGACCGGCCCCTGGGAGATCGACCCGGACCCGGTGATGCGCACCGGGCACGGCCCGAGCGCGTTCAGCGACAAGATCGGCCCCGGCGCACCCCCTCTCCGCACCCGGCACGGCTGGCTGAACCTCTTCCACGGGGTGCGAACCACCATGGACGGCAACCCCTACGTGCTCGGCGTCGCCCTCCATGACCTGCAGGACCCACGCCGGGTCCGGATGTCGTCGATCCCGGTGCTCTTCCCCACCCGAGCCGACTGCCGGGTGTCCGACGACAGCTATGTGCACGTGCCCAACGTCGTCTTCACCGGTGGCGCCACACGCCGCGACGACGGGACGATCGTCATCTACTACGCCGGCAACGACACCGTGCTGAACGTCGGGGCCTCACACGAGGACGTCCTCGCCGAGCTGTGCATCCGCTACGGCCAGGATCCCCTCACCGGTGCCCTCCTCTACCCGCTGCGGGCGGGCTCTTAGTTTCCTTGCAACCGATCCGCCGGGATGGCCAACACCGACCGCGTCGACTACTTCTTCAACGGGGCCTGCAGCCCTCCCTGATCCTGGCCCAGCCACCCGAAGCCGTACCCTTCGCCTGTGGGTCTGTTCGGGAAGAAGCTCCAGGGGATCAAGGACACCGCCGCTCAGCTCTCGGCGCTGCAGGGGCAGGCCAAGGTGTTCGCCGCCGCCCAGGGGCACGGTCCCGACGGACAGCTGCTGGCGCCCGACGCAGTGCGACCGCAGCTCTGATCAGCTCGCCTGCCACTGCTGCCGCGCCGTCGTCCGCCGCGCCTGAGCCCTGCGGGCCCTCAGATCCGGTCAGCCTCCGAGCCACCGGGCGGCGGCGGCGGCGAAGCGGTCGGCTGCCGGTGGGGCGTGATCCAGGAACAGGAACGGCTCCGTGGCCTCGAGCTCGAGGAGGAGGACCTCGCCGTCCGGGCCGGGTGCGGTGTCGACGCGGGCGTACAGGAGCGGGGGAGCCGCCTCGACCACCCGCAGGGCGAAGGCGGCCAGCTCCGGGTCGAGGGTGGATGGCTTCGCCGGCTGCAGAAGGGCGTTGGACATGTCGTCGACCGGGTCTGTCTCCGGATGGAGGATGGGGCCTTTGCTGATGGCATGGCTCACCTCGTCGCCGAAGACGTAGGTGCCGGTCTCCCACTCGGTGTCGATCGACGCCAGGTAGGGCTGGACCATGGCCGCCGCTCCAGTGGCGTGGATGCGGCGGACGTGCTCCTCGATGTCCTGACCGCGCCGGTAGCGTGCGGAGAGGCGGGCGCCGGCGGAGATCGACGGCTTGACCACGAAGGGGTCCCAGGTCGGGAGCGGAGCGGGATCGCCGTGCTCGACCCACAGCGTGGGAACGATCGGGATGCCGGCAGCCTCCAGGTCCCGGAGGTAGCGCTTGTCGGTGTTCCACGCCACGACCTCCAACGAGTTGGCCAGCCGGGTCCGGGAGGCGACGTCGGCCGCCCAGGCTAGGAAGGCCGGGCGGTCGACACGTAGTCCCACGTGGTGCGGATCAGCACGCCGTCGAAGGCGCCCCAGTCCGGACCGCGCCCCCAGGCCAGCACCTCGGTCTCGATGCCGAGAGAAGCGAACGATGCCGCCAGCCACGGCCCGTCGCCCCCCAGGTCTCCGCACTCCCGGCTGACGACGAGGGCGATCCGGGTCACCGGCCGAGCCTGACAGGGACGCCTCCTCTGAGCCAGAAGATTGGGTTTGATGTGGGAAACATGTTGACTTCCCTCACAGATCCCTCTACGATCGCTATATGCACCCCGAGGAACGGCGACAGCTGATCACCGACGAGCTGCGCCGCCGGGGCCGGGTGGCCGTCAGCAGGCTGGCCGACACCTACAACGTCACCCCCGAGACGGTGCGGCGCGACCTGGTCGAGCTCGAGCAGCGGGGCGAGCTGCGCCGGGTCCACGGGGGCGGTGTGGCCTCCGAGCGCCCCCGCATCGAGCCGGCAGTCGCCGAGCGGGCCGAGCACCTGGCCGCCGAGAAGGCCCGGATCGGCGATGCCGCCCTCGCCTTCCTCCCCGACGACGGCGGCACGATCCTCCTCGACGCGGGGACCACCACCGGGGCGCTCGTCGAGCAGCTTCCGACGGATCGCCGCCTCACGGTGGTCACCAACGCCATCCCCCATGCGTTGCTGCTGGCTTCGTTCCCCCTCGTGACGGTGATCGTCGTGGGCGGGCGCCTGCGGGCCCGCACGCTGGCCACCGTCGACGACTTCGCCCTCGACACGGTGAGGAATCTCCGGGTGGACGTCGCCTTCATCGCCAGCAACGGCATCTCAAAGCGGGGCTGCTCGACCCCCGACCCGGCCGAGGCCGCAGTGAAGCGGGCGCTGGTCGCCGCCGGCGAGCGGGTGGTGCTGCTAGCCGACCACAGCAAGCTGGGCGACGAGCACTTCGTCCGCTTCGCCGAGCTGGCCGACCTCGACGTGGTCATCACCGACGCAGGAGCCGACCCCGAAGACCTCCTGGCCCTGCGGGCCGCCGACCTCGAGGTCGTGGTGGCGTGATCGTCACCGTCACCCCGAACCCGTCGGTGGACCGCACGCTCGAGGTGGCAAAGCTGCTGCCGGGGCAGGTGCTGCGCGCCACGTCCGCCCGCATCGACGCCGGCGGCAAGGGCGTCAACGTCACACGGGCCCTGGTGGCCAACGGGCACCGGACCCTCGCCGTGCTGCCGCTCGGCGGCGGCGACGGCCACCTCCTGGCCCAGCTCCTCGTGGAGACCGGCATCCCCCATCGCGCCGTGCCGACGGCTGCCACCACCCGCTCCAACATCACCGTGAGCGAGCCCGACGGGACCATCACCAAGATCAACGCCCCCGGCCAGCCGCTGAGCCGGGACGAGCTGGATGCGCTGGTTCACGCCGCCGAGGCCGCCCTGCCGGGCGCCCGGTGGCTGGTCGGCTGCGGGTCCCTCCCCGACGGTGCCCCGGCCGACCTCTTCGCCACGCTGGCGGACCGGGCCCACGCCGCCGGCGTCCTGGTCGCCGTCGACACCAGCGGCACATCACTCGACGCCACCCTCGCCGCCCGGCCCGACCTCATCAAGCCCAACCGAGACGAGCTCGCCCAGCTCGTCGGCCGACCGCTCCACACGCTCGACGACGTGGTCGCCGCCGCCGAGGAGGTGCGGAACGCCGGCCCCCACACGCTGCTCGTGTCGCTCGGGGCTCGGGGGGCTGTCCTCGTCCACGGCGGCGAGCCCCTGCTGGCCGTCCCGCCCCGAGTCGAGGCCCGCAGCGACGTGGGCGCGGGCGACACGCTCCTGGCCGGCTTCCTGGCCGCCGGCGGCGCAGGGGCCGAAGCCCTGCGAACGGGCGTCGCCTGGGCCGCCGCCGCCGTCGCCCTGCCCGGCACCTCGGTGCCCGGCCCCGACGACATCGACGTCACCGCCGTCACCATCCGCCTCACCCGGGACCTCGACCTGTCCACCGAACCCGCCGCCTGACCGCGGGCGCCCCACGACATCGCCGTCGCCTGGCCCAGAGCCCGATCCGCCCACCCACCCTGCCCTGAAAACGGAGAACCGACCATGACCTTCGCCATCGACTCGCTCGTGACGACCGACCTCATCGCCCTCGACCTCGCCACCACCGACCGCCGCGCCACGATCGAGGCGCTGGCCGACCGCCTCGCCGCCGCCGGGCGCCTCACCGACCGCACCGGCTTCGTCGAGGCCGTGTGGGCCCGCGAGCAGGAGACGGGCGGCACCGGCATGGAGTCGGGCATCGCCATCCCCCACGCCAAGCACGCCGGCGTCACCGAGGCCAGCGTGGTCGTGGCCCGGGTTCCTGGCGGCGTGGACTTCGGTGCTGAGGACGCCCCGGCCGACCTCGTGTTCCTGATCGCCGCCCCGGCCGGCGCCGACGACGTCCACGTCACCCTCCTGTCCAAGCTCGCCCGGCGCCTGGTCCACGAGTCGTTCCGCACGTCCCTTCGCCAGGCGCCCAGCGCCGAGGCGATCGTCAGCATCCTGAAGGAGCAGATCCGATGAAGCTGGTAGCCGTCACCGCCTGCCCGACCGGCATCGCCCACAGCGCGATGGCGGCCGAGGCCCTCGAGGTCGCCGCCCACGAGGCCGGCCACGAGATCGAGGTCGAGATCCAGGGCGCCGCCGGCGGCCCGGGCCTGCCCGCCGCCACCATCACCGCCGCCGACGCCGTGGTCTTCGCTGTCGATGCCGGCGTGCGCGACCGCAACCGCTTCGACGGCCTGCCGGCCGTGGAGGTGCGCACCCGCCGGGCCATCGACCGGGCTGCCGAGGTGATCGACGAGGTCGTCGCCGCCGCCCGGCAGGCCCCTGTGTCCGCACGCGCCAACGGTGACGCAGCGCCGGCCTCGCCCATGCGCAGCGCCGCTCCGGCCGGTGCCTCGGGCCCCGAGCAGCTTCGCATCTGGCTCATGACCGGGGTCAGCTACATGCTGCCCTTCGTCGTGGCTGGCGGCATCCTCATCGCCCTCGGGTTCGCCATCGGCGGCGCCACCAGGGTGACCGAGGTCGAGGACTGGCCCTCAGCTGCCGACGTGTTCTCCTCCAAGCTGCTCCTCGGCGTCCTGCTGTTCAAGATCGGCTCCCTGGCCTTCAGCATGCTGGTCCCCGTCCTGGCCGGCTACATCGCCTTCGGCATGGTCGACCGTCCTGGGATCGCACCGGGCATCGTCGCCGGTCTCATCGCCGTCGACCTCGGCGCCGGCTTCCTCGGCGGTATCGCCGGCGGCCTCCTGGCCGGCGCCGTGGTCATGGCGCTGATGCGGGTCAAGGTGAAGGGCACGCTCTCGAAGATGATGCCCGTGATGGTGTACCCGATCGTGGGGACGCTCGTCACCGGCGCCATCCTGGTGCTCGTCATCGGCCGCCCCATCGCCGCCGCCCAGTCGGGCCTCACCACCTGGCTGACCGACCTGCAGGGCACCAACGCCGTGCTGCTCGGCCTGATCATCGGCGCCATGATGGCCTTCGACATGGGCGGGCCCATCAACAAGGCTGCCTACGCCTTTGGGATCGCCTCGCTGGCCTCGGGCAACTTCGCCATCATGGCCGCCGTCATGATCGCCGGCATGACCCCGCCGCTCGGCCTCGCCCTGGCCACGGTGCTCCGCCCGAAGCGCTTCACCGACGGCGAGCGGGAGTCGGGCAAGGCGGCCTGGCTGCTCGGACTGTCGTTCATCACCGAAGGCGCCATACCCTTCGCCGCCGGCGACCCGCTCCGGGTCATCCCTTCGGTGGTGGTCGGCTCAGCCACCGCCGGCGCCATCTCCATGGCCTTCGACGCCCAGCTGCGGGCACCCCACGGCGGGATCTTCGTGCTCGGCCTGATCGACGGCAAGCTCGGCTACCTCCTGGCCGGCGCCGTCGGCACCGCGGTCACCGCACTGATGGTCGTCGGCCTCAAGACGCTCCGGCGGACCGGGGACGCAATCCCGGCCGAAGGCACCTCGACCCCCGCTCCGGCTGCTCGCCAGGCGGTCACGGCCGGTGCCTAGCCAGGTCGTCAGCCTCGCCAACGAGACGGGCCTCCACGCCCGCCCGGCCAAGGCCTTCGCCGACGCCGCCCGGGCCAGCGGCCACCAGGTGCACCTCACCAAGGACGGGAGCACGGTCAACGCCCGCTCGGTGCTGTCGGTGCTCACCCTCGACTGCCACCAAGGCGACGAGATCACGATCAACGTCGAGGGTGACGATGCCGACGCCGTCCTCCGGGACCTCGTGGCCCTGGTCGACTCGGGTCTCGGCGAGCACGAGGAAGCACGATGAGCGCCCACCTGGTGGGCAGCGGCGCCGCTCCCGGCGTGGCCATCGGCCCGCCCTTCGTCGTCGCCCCGGTCACGACCGAGGTCGTCGACCCTGGCCCGGCCGGGCCGCCAGCGGCCGAGAAGGCCCGGCTGCATGCCGCCCTCGTGCAGGCCTCTGACGAGCTCCACGCCATCGCCGAGCGGATGCGGGGCGTCGCCGGCGATGAGGCCGAGATCTTCGAGGCCCACGCCGCCTTCGCCGAGGATCCCGAGGTCGAGGACCGGGCCGCGCTCCTCATCGAGGCCGGCGGCTCGGCGGTCGCCGCCGTGGCCGCCGCCTTCGCCGCCTTCCGCACGCTGCTCGCCGCCTCCACCAGCGAGTACCTGGCGGCCCGGGCAGGCGACCTCGACGACGTGTGCGCCCGGGTCGTCGCCATCCTCTCCGGCGCCACCCGCGGCTACGACGTCCCCGAGGGCCGCTCGGTCCTGCTGGCCCGAGAGCTCACGCCGTCCCAGACCGCCGAGATCCCTCGCCACCGGATCGCCGGCATCGTCACCGAGACGGGGTCACCCACCAGCCACGCCGCCATCCTGGCCCGAACCCTCGGCATCCCCGCCGTGGTCGGGGCCGCCGGGCTGCTGCGGGTGGCGGCCGGCGCCTCCTGCATCGCCGTCGACGGCCGCACGGGTGAGGTGCACGTCGACCCGGAGGCCGATGTCGTGGCGTCCCTGGCCGACCGGGCGGCCAGGGAGGAGGCCCGCCGGATCGAGCTCGAGGCGGCCAGCTCCGAGCCTGGCCGCACCGCCGACGGCGTCGCCGTCGAGCTGGTGGTGAACGTGGCTGGCCGGGACGACCTGACGGCGGCGCTGGCCGCCGGAGCCGAGGGCTCCGGCCTGGTCCGAACCGAGCTGCTCTTCCAGGACCGGCGCTCCGAACCGTCGGTCGACGAGCAGGCCGCCTACTACGGCGAGGTGCTGGCCGCCTTCCCCCGCCGCCGCGTGGTGTTCCGCACCCTCGACGTCGGTGCCGACAAGCCCCTGCCCTTCGTGGTCCGCGAGCCCGAGCCCAACCCGGCCCTGGGTGTGCGGGGGATCCGGCTCTCCCTCCGCCGGCCGAAGCTGTTCGAGAACCAGCTGCGGGCCCTGCTCCGGGCCCACCGCGACCGGCCCGAGGGCGGGACCACCGGCATCATGTTCCCGCTGGTCAGCCGGGTGGACGAGGTGGTCGCCGCCCGCAGCGAGCTGCAGCGGGTCGCCGACGACGAGGGAATCGCCCTCGACGACGTCGAGTGCGGCGTGATGATCGAGGTCCCCTCAGCGGCGCTCGCCGCCGACCGGATCGCCCCTCACGTCGACTTCTTCTCCGTGGGCACCAACGACCTGCTGCAGTACCTGTTCGCCGTCGACCGCCTCGTGGCCGAGGTGGCCGACCTGGCCGACGTGTGCGAGCCCCTGGTCCTGGACCTCATCAGCCGGGTCGTGACCGCAGCCGAGCGCCACGGCGCCTGGGTCGGGGTCTGCGGTGAGACGGCCAGCGATCCCGAGGTGGCCGCCGCCCTCGTCGGTCTCGGCGTGCGCGAGCTGTCGATGGTCCCAGGCGCCCTCGGCGAGGTGAAGGACCTGCTGCGGCGCCACGACCTCCCCACCCTCCGTTCCGCCGCCGAACGCGCCCGGCAGGCCGCCGATGCCGCTGACGCCCGCACCGTCCTCGCCGCCCTGGCCTGACGGTCGCGTACCCTGCGAGGGGTGGACATCGAGATCCTCTACGTCGCCGGCTGCGCCAACCTGGAGCCGGCCCGTCGGGCTCTGGCTGCTGCGCTTCTCGCCGCTGGCGTCGAGGCGAGCGTCCATGAGACCGAGGTCGGCGACGCCGTCACCGCCATCAGCGCAGGCATGCGCGGGTCCCCGACCATCCTCATCGACGGCGTGGACGCCGTGGACAGCGACGCACCGGACGGCTCGGTCTCCTGCAGGTTGTACCGGGGAGAGGGCGGCGGCCTCCAGGGCGCACCACCGGTGGGTCAGCTGATCGAGGCCCTCAGACGCTGAGACCAGCAGCCGGGTGGCCAGACGCACTCGGAGAATGCTTCTGCTCGGGCGGATCAGCCGCCGAGTGCGGCGCGCACGAGGTCGCGCAGCTCGTCATCGGGGATGGCGGCGGCGGCGCGAGGGCTCAACCGCAGCGTCCCCTTGCCGCTGCTGAGCTCGGGGTGGCGGGCGGCGAACCCGGCGTCGCGGCCCTCATCCCATCCGTAGAGGGAGAGGCCGTGCTTCCACACGCCGACGTAGAGGCGGTAGCGGCCGACCTTGTAGGTGGGGATCTGGTACGAGATCACCACCTCGACACCGGGGTAGGCCTCGATGATCAGCTGGTGGAGGCGATCGAACAGGGGCCGTCGCTCGGGGGCGATGGCGTCGATGTACTCCCGTGCGGCGTCGTCCACCCCTGCATCCTCCCCGCGCCAGGAGCGCACCATCTGCCCCGTTGGCCGGCCGGGTGCTGGAAGCGCTGACCGCGCACCCCGGATCAGCGCTGCCAACCTGGGAGCACATGATCGCTGCCCCCTCCGGTCGACGGCGCCTCGAGCACCTGCCTGCGCTCGACGGGCTGCGGGGGCTCTCGGTCATCGCCGTGCTGCTCTTCCACGGCGGGGTGGGATGGGCAACCGGGGGGTTCCTCGGCGTCGACGTCTTCTTCGTGCTCTCCGGCTTCCTGATCACCCGACTGCTGCTGGGCGAGCAACGGGCCACCGGCAGCATCGGGCTCGGCCGGTTCTGGTCGCGTCGGGCTCGGCGGCTGCTCCCGGCACTGCTGCTGGTCGTGGCCGCGGTGGGGGCGGCCGGGGCGCTCTTCGACCCTTCGGCCCAGGTCTCGCTGCGGGGCGACGCGCTGGCGTCGCTGGCCTATGTGGCCAACTGGCGCTTCGTGGCGGCGGGGGCCGACTACTTCGGGCGCACGGCCGCCGACTCGCCGCTGCAGCACCTGTGGTCGCTGTCCATCGAGGAGCAGTTCTACGTGGTGTGGCCGGTGGTGGTGCTGGGCCTGGCCCGGCTCCGCCGGGTGGCGACCTGGGTGGGCATCGTCGCCGGGCTCGGCGCGGCGGCCTCGGCCGCGACGATGGTGCTGCTCCACCAGAGCGGCGACGACCCGAGCCGGGTGTACTACGGCACCGACACGCGGATCCACACCGTCCTCCTCGGCGCGGCGCTGGCCGCCGCCGTGGCGGTGCGGGAGGGCCGCACCGAGGGGCCGAGCGCCGTGCGGTGGCCCACACCGGTGCGCCTCCTCCTGGGCCTGGTCGCGGCGGTCGCCGCCGTGGACCTGGTGGCCGCTGTCGCCCTGGCGCAGGGCGACCAGTCGTGGCTCTACGAGGGCGGCCTGCCCCTGGTCTCGGTGGCCGCCGCCATCCTCATCGCCCACGTCGTCCTCCTCCCCCGCGGCGCAGTGGCCTCGGTGCTGCGGATGGCGCCGCTGGCCTACGTGGGCCAGCTCTCCTACGGCCTCTACCTGTGGCACTGGCCGCTCTTCCTCGTGCTGACCGGGGCCCGGACCGGGCTCTCCGGCCCCGCCCTCCTCGCCCTCCGGCTGGTGGCCACCTTCGCCGTGGCCTTCGCCTCCTACGAGCTCCTCGAGCAGCCCATCCGGACCGGGCAGCTGCTGCGGGGATGGTGGTCACGGCTCGCCGTCCCCGTGGCCGCCGCCGCCGCCGTGGCGGCGGTCCTGGTCGGCACGCCCACCGTGGCCGACCAGGGCGGGTCGGACGACGAGGTGGCCGCCGCCGCCTTGTCCGCCTCCAGCCCTGGGCCGACCGTCCCGGCCTCGCCCAGCGGGCCCCCCATCCGGAACCGGGCTCCCGGTGCGCCCCTCAAGGTCCTGGTGCTCGGTGACTCGATCGGCCTCACGCTCGCCGAGGGGCTGGTCAAGCCGGCGGCGGCCGTCAACATCGTCATGAAGCAGGCCACGGTGCTGGGCTGCGGCGTCGTGCGCGGCGGGCCGCTGCGCTACGTCGGCGAGGAGCAGCTGGAACCGGCGGCGTGCCCGACCTGGCCCTCCCACTGGTCGGCGGCGGTGGAGGCGGAGGACCCCGATGTGGCCCTCGTCGTCCTTGGCCGCTGGGAGGTGGTCGACCGGTTCTGGCAGGGCCGCTGGACCCACCTCGGTGACCCGGAGTACGACCGGTACGTCCAGGGCGAGCTCGAGCAGGCCGTGGCCACGGCCGCCCGCAAGGGTGCTCGGGTGGCGCTGGCGACGGCGGCCTACTGCTTCAGGGGCGAGCGACCGGACGGGGGGACGTGGCCCGAGGACGAACCGATGCGGGTCGATCGCATGAACCAGCTGGTGCGCACCGTCGCCGCCCGCCAGCCGAGCCTGGTCACGGTGGTCGACGTCGGCGCCAAGACGGCCAAGGACGGCGCCTACACGAGGTCGCTCGACGGCGTGCAGCTGCGCTATGACGGCGTCCACTTCACCCGGGGAGGAGCACGGTGGCTGGCCCCGTGGCTGCTCCCCCAGCTCGAGGCGCTCGCTCCGCTGCCGGCCGTCGGCGGCCCGGCGACCACGGCTGTGATCAGCGGTCGGGCCAGCACGACCAGCACGGCCGTGGTCCGTCCGCCCACCACGGCCCTGGTCCGACCGGCGAAGCCCTAGGCGCTTCGGCCGTCAGCGGCCGGCGATCGCTCGAAGCTGCGGCAGCAGCCACGGTGCCAGCACGGCCCCCGCCTCGGGCGCCACGTGGACGCCGTCGGTCCGCACCCGCACCCCGTCGATGTCCATGGCCAGGTGGCCGTCGACCGACAGACGCTTGCCCAGCTCGATGACGGCCACACCTGGGTGGCGGGCCGCCGCCTCGCGCAGCAGCGTGTTGAACCGGTCGACCCGGGCGGGCTCGTCCTCGGGCCAGGTGCCGCCGTCCGGCCGCAGGCCCCGTTGGTAGTACGGGGTCGTGGCCAGGACGACCCGGCCGCCGGTGGCCGCGGCGGCGGTGACCGCGGTGTCGAGCGAGGCCGCGACGTCGGCGTCAAAGGCGGGGCTGCCGACGGACGACCAGCGCCCCCCGACCACCCGGTCCATCAGCTCCCAGCGCCCGACGAGGACCACGGCGACCTCAGGGTGGTCCTGCTCGACAGCCCCGCGCCAGGTGGTGGGCCACGCCTCGCAGCCGGGGGGCACGGCGTCGTAGCGCTTCCCGAAGTAGCGGAAGGGCGTGGAGCGCACCACGCCGCAGCCGAGGATGCCGCGGTTGTCGACGGCAATGCCGTAGGCCGCGCTCATCGGCTGCAGCGCGGCGGCGGTCGTCTTGGCCACCGAGTCGCCCAGGAAGACGACCCTGACCGGGCTGGCCGGCAGCGGGAGCGGGGCGGGCCGGCCGGTGGTGGCGACGGGGACGGTCAACGGCACCGCCGGCAGCGGCTCGATCAGGAGGGCGGCTGCGGCCGGGGCTGCGGCCGCCGGCACGACGGCGAGGTTGGGGTCCTCG
>JBKJUI010000135.1:0-6044 GCA_046590775.1 Acidimicrobiales bacterium | reverse complement strand
GTCATGGTCGGCCCCAAGGCCTCGGGCGAGGTGCTGTCGGTGGCCTACGCGGGCGCCGGCCAGCACCAGGACACGGGGGCCAAGATGGTCCACGCCGCTCCCGAGACGACCAGCACCATCATCTCGAAGTCGATCTCCAAGGACGGCGGCCGCAGCTCGTACCGCGGCCTGGTCCACGTCGACCCCGGCGCCCACCACTCGAAGTCGTTCGTGCGCTGCGACGCCCTGATCCTCGACGAGGAGAGCCGCAGCGACACCTACCCCTACATCGAGGTGGGCGAGCAGGACGCCGAGATCGGCCACGAGGCCACCGTCTCCAAGGTCGGCGACGACCAGCTCTTCTACCTGATGAGCCGAGGCCTGACGGAGCAGCAGGCCACGTCGATGATCGTCAACGGCTTCATCGAGCCGGTCACCCGCACCCTCCCCATGGAGTACGCCGTGGAGTGGAGTCGCCTGATCGAGCTGCAGATGGAAGGCTCCGTAGGGTAAGGAAGGCCCCCGAGGTCTGACTCCGGTCAGACCTCGAGGTGGTCGACAGGCTCGTCTGAGGTGGCGAGACGGAAGGCGTCGCCGTCGGTGCCGGGCGGGATGTCGGTCGGGCCGACGTCGCCGACGATGGCCGGATCCTCGGTCCCCACGCCGCCGCCGCGAAGCTTGTCCAGGAAGCCTTCCTGATGGGTCTCGGCCTCGTCGGCCTGCTCCAGCGCAACCGCCTGGTCCTCGGGCACCACCATCTCGTCATCCTCGGGCATGGTCGTGCTCTTCCCCCTTCCGGCTCGCGCCTACCGCGTGGCAGTTACCGAAGGCGGCCGGTCACTGGCAGAATCATGGGGTGCCCATGCGGGAGGAGTGCAAGCACTTCCAGAGCCGGACCTACGCCAGCGGCGACACCGCTCGCTTCTGCAGCCTCGACCTCGCTCCCGAGGCGCCGTGGCGCTGCCCGGCCACCTGCCCCCGCTTCGAGCGGCGGGTCGGCGACGTGGCCTTCCACCGGGGGACCCTGGTGTCGCCGGCCACGCCCGACGAGCCCGAGAGCCCTGACATCGGCCCCCTCCTCGACCAGGCCGAGGACATCATCAACACGGCCGGGCCGTCCATCGTGGCCGAGGTGCGGGCCGAGCGGGAGCGTCAGCGGATCGCCGACGCCGCCCCGCCCAAGTGGCAGTTCTGGAAGCGCTTCAAGCGGTAGCGCCACTCCACCGCTCGCTCTCTTGTCCTTGCGTGGCACCATCGCGTGGTGCGCTGGCGCCCGCTTGATGCCCTCCTTGCCGCCTCGACGGTCGCCGCCGCGCCAGCCCCTACGGGTTCTTGGCCCAATGGCACCGCGAGCGGGAGGAGCTGCGGAGGGCCAGGGCCAACTGCGCTCCACGAGGCTTCGGCACCTGAGGAGCACTAGCGGCCGGTGAAGACCGGCGGGCGCTTCTCGAAGAAGGCGGTCATGGCCTCGGTGAGGTCGTCGGAGACGAGGAAGGCGGCGTTCCAGACGGCGACGTAGTCGAGGCCCTCGTCCACCGTCCGGTCTTCGCAGGCCCGCAGGACGTGCTTGGTTCCCTGCACGGCGAGGGGTGAGTTGGCGGCGATCTCGGCGGCCACGCGGCTGGCGGCGGCGGCAAGGGCGTCGGCGTCGGCTGAGACCTCGTTCACCAGACCGATCTCCCGGGCCCGCGCCGCGTCGATGTCCCGGCCGGTGAGGGCCAGCTCGGCGGCGTGGCCCCGTCCGACGATGCGCGGGAGGCGCTGGAGCGTGCCCACGTCGGCGACCATGGCGATGCGGGTCTCCCGGACGCTGAAGGTGGCGTCGGCCGAGCACAGGCGGATGTCGCAGGCGGTGATCAGGTCGACCCCGCCGCCGATGCACGCCCCCTGGACGGCGGCGACGACTGGCTTTGAGCAGCGCTCGACGCTGGTGATCGAGCGCTGGAGGCGGGTCACGGCGGCCAGGAAGCGGGTGGCCCGGGCCGCAGGGGACCCCTCCGAGCCACCCAGCACGTCGCCGGCCATGGCGGCCAGGTCGAGGCCGGCGGTGAAGTGCCGGCCCCGGGCGGCGAGCACCACGGCCCGCACCCCGGGATCGTCGTCCAGCTCGGCCATGGCCAGCGGCAGGTCGGACCAGAACGCCGGTCCCATGGCGTTGCGCTGCTCGGGGCGGTCGAGCCACAGGGTGGCGACGTGGCCGTCGCGCTCCAGGGTGAGGACGTCGCTCTTCATCGCGGGCAACCTAGGTGGGTGCGCTTCGCCTACCGGATCGTCGACGTCTTCACCGACCGCCCCCTGGCCGGCAACGCCCTCTGCGTGGTGCTCGACCCGGTGGCGCCGCCCGTCATGGCCGCGCTGGCCCGGGAGGTGAACCTGTCGGAGACCGCCTTCCCGGTTATCACCGCCGAGGGCGAGTACGAGGTGCGCATCTTCACCCCGGGAGAGGAGCTGCCGTTCGCCGGGCACCCCACGCTCGGCACGGCCTGGGTGCTGGGCCCGGGCCGTTGGACCCAGCGCAGCGAGGGGGCGACGGTGACGGTCGAGGCGACGGCTGCGGGGGCGGTGATGGAGGCACCGGAGCCCGCCTTCGAGGAGGTGGACCCCGGTCCGGCCGTGGTCGCCCTGGGACTGCCGGGGGCCGAGGCGGCCATCGTGGCCGAGGCCGGCGGCATGCGCCACCTGCTGGTGCCGACCGAGGCGGCGCTCGGCCGCCTGCAGCCCGATCTGGCGGCCGTCGCCGAGGTCCAGCGCCGCCACCGCACGACCTCGGTGGCGCCGGTCCGCCGGATCGACGACCGCACGCTCCACGCCCGGGTGTTCTGCCCCGGCGCCGGAATCCCCGAGGACCCGGGCACCGGCTCGGCCGCCGGGCCCTTCGCCCGTCTGGCCCGCCAGCGGTGGGCGATGGAGCCGGACCTGACCATCCGCCAGGGCGACGAGGTTGGCCGCCCCTGTCGGATCACCGTCCACGCCGCCGATGGGCCGCTGAAGGTCGGTGGCGCCGTCACGGCCTGTGCCGAGGGCCACTTCACCCTGTAGGCCGGCCGTCCCGCCGGCGCCCCTGCCAAGGAACAAGGGCGACCATTGACGTGGTGGCCTTTGTGGAGTAACCACTCGGGAGGTGAACCATGAGGGGTCAAGACGCCGGCTGAAGCCGACGCGGAGGAAGGGGTCATCATGCTGACCAGACGGCGCGTGTCCTGTGTGCTGGCGGTGGCGGTCGCCCTGCTATCGCCATCGATGGCCGGTGCCGATCCGGACCACGGCGATCCGGGTGCGGGGTCGGTCGAGCTGTTCCCCGGTGAGGGCGTCCTGCGGGGGAGCCAGCAGCACGGCCCCACCACCGGGCACCTCCCGCCCGTGCAGAACAACGTCACCCTCGTCGGCAAGGCCGAGGTCACCAACCCGAGCGGGGCCGGGAACACCGGCCGGGTGGCCGACGTGTTCGCCTACGGCGACTACGCCTACCTCACGGCCTTCCGCGACCCCACCTGCGTCCAGGCCGGCGTGCACGTCATGGACATCTCCGAGCCCACCGCGCCCTTCGAGGTCACCAGCGCCTTCATGCCCACCAGCGTCGGCTCCTACGCCGGCGAGGGCATCCAGGTGATCAGCATGGCCAACCAGTACTTCACCGGCGACCTGCTCGTCCACAACAACGAGACATGCCCGGCCGGGCCGGCTCCGACCACCCCCAATCTCAGGGGCGGGATCTCCCTGTGGAACGTGACCGACCCCACCCACCCCACGCCCGTCACGCTCCACACCGGCGACTTCATCAACCCCGCCGGGGGCACCGACCCGGCGCCCAACCAGACGCACAGCATGCGGGTGTGGACCAACGTGTTCGACGGGCGGACCTACGCCGTCCTGGTCGACGACGAGGAGATCGCCGACGTCGACATCCTCGACATCACCAACCCGTTCGCCCCTGTGCTGGTCAACGAGCTGGACCTCGACCTGCCACCGTTCGACGTCAGCCAGGCCACGCCTTCCAACCTCACCTCGTCGTTCAGCCACGACATGGTGGTCGAGAAGATCGGCCAGCGGTACGTGATGAGCGTGAACTACTGGGACGGCGGCTACGTCCTCCTCGACGTCACCGACCCCAGTCGGGTCACGTTGATCGCCGAGAGCGACTACGCCACCCTGGACGAGGAGCGCCTGGCCCGGGGCCATGCCATCTCGCCCGAGGGCAACGCCCACCAGTCGGAGCTGTCGCCCAACCGCAAGTTCCTCATCGGCACCGACGAGGACTTCAACCCGTACCGGGTGACCCCGACGATCACCAGCGGCCCCTATGCAGGGACCGAGTACACGGCCACGACGGCCAGCGGCACGCCGCCCATCGTCGCCGGCACCTCCATCTCCGGCACGCCCACCTTCGTCGGGCTGGGGTGCAGCCCCCTGGCGCCCGGTACCGGCATCGCCCTGGTCGAGCGGGGAGTCTGCACCTTCCAGGTGAAGCTCGACAACATCAAAGCGGCCGGCTACTCGTCCGGCATCGTGTTCAACGCGCTGCGCTCGGACTGCATGGCCCAGGTGCGGATGCTGGCGGCGGGCGACATCCCGTTCGTGTTCGTCAACCGGCTCAGCGGCCTGCAGCTGCTGGGCGTCGCCGGCGTCACTGCCGCCAATGCCTGCACCACGGCGACCCCGGCAGCCGGATCACCCTCCGCCTCGACGACCATCGAGGCCGTCTTCGACGGGTGGGGCTACGTGCGCCTGTTCAGCACCGACATCCCCCACAAGAGCGGTGGCAAGAAGGGCGGGCCGGGCTCGATCTCCCAGATCGACACCTACGCCGTGCCGGAGTCCCAGGACCCGGCCT
The DNA here is from genome assembly GCA_046590775.1 of Acidimicrobiales bacterium. Taxonomy (GTDB): domain Bacteria; phylum Actinomycetota; class Acidimicrobiia; order Acidimicrobiales; family JAUJNH01; genus JAUJNH01. The sequence goes on along the minus strand of JBKJUI010000135.1, from coordinate 1,234 downwards.
ACGCCACGGGCTTCGGGGCCCTCTCGGTCCACGAAGTGGCCATGTCGTCGCAGCAGGGCATCGCCTACCTGTCGTACTACTCCGCCGGAGTGCGCGTGGTGAAGTACGGCAAGAACGGCATCGAGGAGGTCGGCGCCTTCATCGACCAGGGAGGCAACAACTTCTGGGGCGTCGAGGCCTGGACCGACGAGAACGGCGTGGAGTACATCCTGGCCAGCGACCGGGACTACGGGCTCTACATCCTCAAGTACACGCCGTAGCGCTCTGGACAGCCCGGGTTTCTCCTACCTCCGTAGGACTTATTAGGATCGCTCGGTCGTGGCCTCTCTTTCGGTTGACGCGGCCCGGGCGCTGCCCGGCCCGGCGTGGCTCGTCGCGCGCCGGGTGGCGGCGGCCGAGCGGGCCCTGGCCGCCCAGCTGCCCACCTCCGCCCAGGAGGTGTGGCGCTACAGCCCCATCGACAAGCTCGACCTGGCGGCCTACCACCCGGCCGACCCAGAGCCGGATGGCAACGCCCCCCTCTACGGCCTGGCCGCCTCGCTGGTCAAGGCGCTGTCGGAGCGGGCGGGGCTGGTCGTCACCGTCGACGGCGCCCTGGTCCACAGTGAGGGCGACGGGCTGGAGGTCACCGAGGCCTCGGCCGAGCTTCTCGACACCGTGGCGCCCCCGCACGACGCCCTCACCGATCTCCACAACGCGTTCTCCGCCAGCCCGCTCGCCGTCGTCGTGCCCCGGGGTCGGGCGGTGGCCGAGCCGCTGGTCGTCGTGCACGTGGTCAGTGGCGGCGGCGTGCTGGCCTGCCCGCGCCTGGTCGTCCACGCCCAAGAGGGGTCCGAGGCCTCCGTGGTCGAGATCTTCGTCGGCGCCGATGACCCCGCCGGCGCGCTGGTGCTGCCCTTCACGTCCATCGTGGTGGACCAGGGTGCCCACGTCAGGCACGCAGCCGTGCAGGCCCTCGGCCCTGCGGCATGGTCGTTGGGCCACGCCGGCAGCCGGGTGGGTCGCGACGCCACGCTGCAGACCCTGGTCGTCGCCCTGGGAGGGGCCTACGCCCGGTTGCGCACCGACTCCGCCCTCAGCGGCCAGGCCGGCGAGAGCACGCTGCTGGCCGTCTACGTGGGCGACGACGACCAGGTCCACGACTTCCGCACCATGCAGGAGCACCTGGCCCCCCGAACCCGCTCCGAGCTGGTGTTCAAGGGCGCCGTCGGCGGCCGCAGCCACGGCGTGTACA
>JBKJUI010000050.1:0-2727 GCA_046590775.1 Acidimicrobiales bacterium | reverse complement strand
CCGACGTCACCCAGAGCGTGCACCGCATCCGCTCCAGCCCGTTCGTCCTCAACAAGGACAACATTCGCGGCTTCATGTACGAGGTCGAGTCCGGCAAGCTCCGCGAGGTCGTGTCGTAGGGGGCTGCCGCCCCCTATGTTTCGAGCATGGCTGATGAAGCGGTGCTCGACGAAGCGGTCTGCCCGACGTGCGAGGTCAAGGTGGAGATGACCGAGCAGGGCGGGCCCTTCGGCAGCGACATCTACACCTGTCCCGACTGCAGCACCCGGTACAAGTACCAGACGCCGCCGCCGGCCGACTGGGTGCCGCCGAAGGTCGGCTGAGCCTTGGCGTCGGGCTAGTCGCGCTCGGCCCAGGGGTCGGCCGGGCGGCGGCGCAGGAGCTGGCCGAGCGCAGCCCCGGCCCGGGCAGCCGGAGGCGGTGGCGCCGGGCCGGCGTCGACCGGCGCCTGGGCTGCGGCCAGGGCGGCCAGGCCCGTCGTGAGGGGGACCGACAGGACGAGGCCGATGGCCCCCACCAGGCTGCGCACCACCTCTTCGCCGACCAGGCTGCTGGTGATGACATCGCCGAAGGACCGGTCGGCCAGGGAGAAGAAGATGAGCAGGGGCAGGGCGGCGCCGGCGTAGGCCAGGATCAGCGTGTCGACCGTGGCGCCGATGTGGTCCCGGCCGACCTGCATCCCCCGCCGGTAGAGCAGGCGAGGCCCGGCGGCGGGGTCGGCCAGGTGCAGCTGCCAGACCGCAGAGGCCTGGGTGATGGTGACGTCGTTCAGCACCCCGAGGCCCCCGATGATGATCCCGCCGAGGAGCAGGCCACGGAGGTCGACCTGTCCGGCCAGCGCGTTGACGGTGAGGGCCTCCTCGCTGCCGGTGCCGCCGAGGCGGGAGGCTGACGTGGCCCAGGTGGCCAGCAGGCCGGTGGCCAGCAGGCTGAGCAGCGTTCCCACCAGCGCGGTGGAGGAGCGGACCGTGATCCCGTGGGCCACGTAGAAGACGATGAACATCGTGACCGAGGCGCCGACGATGCAGACCGCCACCGGGTCGTTGCCGTCGAGGATCGACGGGAGGACGAACTTGGCCAGGACGACCAGGGTGGCGGCGAGCCCGATCAGGGCGGCCAGGCCCTTCCAGCGGGCGAGGGCCACCACGAGGACGGCGAAGGCGCCGGCCAGCAGCAGCAGGGGCCGGCTGCGCTGGAAGTCGACGAACACGTAGGCCCCGGCCTGGGCCCCGAGGGGGGCCACGACGATCCGGTCGCCCTGCTCGAAGGTGGGGATGCCGGGGTTGGCCACGACGTTGAGGACCAGCTCGGTGGGCAGCCCCGAGTCGGGCCCGCTGCGGAGCCGCAGGCTCGTGACCTGGCACGACGAGGCCTCGCCGCCCTGCTCGGGGGGGCAGGGTCGGAACGTGGTGCGCTCGACCGTGGCCCTGACCGCCGCCGCCGGCGGTCCCACCTCCGGCGGCACCTCGACGTCGCGGCCGGGCCACAGCAGCACGAGCCCGACCAGCGTGAGCACGGCCAGCGGGGTGATGATGAGCAGGAGGAGGCGCCGCACGGCCCGGTCGGCGGCCCGGCTGCGGGGGTCGTCGCCATCGTGGCCGTGGGCGTGGTCGGAGGCCACACCCCATCCTCGTCAACGGCACACCCGTGGGCGCGGATCCCGATCGGATCAGCAGCAACACCTCCGTCCTGTCGCCTCAGCGGCGCAACTGGCACCGTCCGGAACCCCTTGCCTGAACCCTGCCTTCGTGAGAGCATCCTCGGGGCGACAGGTGCTAGTTCCTGAAGCCAGACACCCAGGCTGGAGGGTCACATGCGGTACAGGTCCGTCTTGGCGATCGTTGCTCTCATCGGGGCACTGGCGATCGGAGGTCCGGCCACCGCCCATCCCGTGCAGCACGGCCCGAATGAGGGCCACCTCCTGGGCACGGGTGACTGGGGCAAGATCGAGCTGGTCGGCCAGGTGGAGGTGACCCAGACCGAGGGCCTGGTGGCCGACGTCGCGGCCTACGGGAACTATGCCTACCTGGGCAACTGGGGGGAGCCAGACTGCGCCGGGCCCGAGACCGGTGGCGTCAACACGCCGGATTCCGGGGCGTGGGTGATCGACATCTCAGATCCCGCGAACCCCACAAAGGTCAACTTCATCCCGATGCCCCAGGACACGCGCCCGGGCGAGGGCATGCAGGTGACCCACATCGAGACCAAGCAGTTCAAGGGCGAGATCCTGGTCATGAACGCCGAGGCCTGTGGCAAGAACTACAAGGGCGGCTTCATGCTCTACGACGTCACCAACCCCCTGAAGCCGGTGAAGCTGAAGGAGGGCTTTGGTGATCGGACCGGCTCCGACGCCCACCAGACCCACAGCGCCTTCGTCTGGCAGTCGGGCGGGAACGCCTACCTCGTCAGCCAGGACGAGGAGGACCTCGCCGACGTCGACATCTACGACATCACCAACCCGCGACGCCCGCGTCTGCTGACCGAGCTCGACCTCAACGAGTTCGATGTTGCCCAGCCTGCTCTCAACCTGACCGATTCGTTCCTCCACGACATGACGGTCAAGTGCATGACCTCCGGCACCTACGCCGGCAAGTGCATCATGCTGGCGTCGTACTGGGACGTAGCCGCCGCCGTCGTCAGTGACGATCCGGGCCCGGTAGGGCGAGAAATCCTCGTCGGTGCCGATGAAGAAGCGGTTGTCGGCGGTGAACTCGGCCTGGTGGGCGT
>JBKJUI010000440.1:0-7891 GCA_046590775.1 Acidimicrobiales bacterium | reverse complement strand
GTGAGGCGGGTCTCAGCCGGTGGCCGTCGCGTTCCGGGCGCGCTCCCCCCGAGGAGCTTCGGCCCGCTGTGCTCGCCCACGTCTCAAGTGTCGCAGAAACGGATGGGCCGCAGCGCTCCGGTAGCCTGACCGGCCGCATGTTCGATTCCCTGCAGGACCGCTTCGACGGCATCTTCACCAAGCTCCGCAAGAAGGGGCGCCTCGACGAGGCCTCGGTCGACGAGGTCCTGCGGGAGATCCGCCAGGCGCTGCTCGAGGCCGACGTCAACTTCCGGGTAGCCCGCCAGATGGTGGCCCGCATCAAGGAGGACCTGGTCGGCTCCGAGCTGTCCAAGGCGCTGTCGCCCGAGCAGCAGATCATCAAGCGGGTCAACCAGGAGCTGGTCAACGTCCTGGGCGGGCCGGGGCTCAAGCTGGTCTACGCCTCGAAGCCGCCCACGGTGGTGCTCCTCGCCGGCCTGCAAGGCGCCGGCAAGACCACCAACGCGGCCAAGCTGGCCCGCTGGTTCAAGAAGCAGGGCCGCAACCCCCTCCTGGTCGGCGCCGACCTCCAGCGCCCGGCCGCCATAGAGCAGCTGCGCATCCTCGGCGGCCAGGTGGGCGTCCCCGTCTACAGCGCCACGGCCAACCCGGACGGAACGCTCGAGACCAACGACCCGGTGGCCGTGGCCCGGGCCAGCCTCGAAGAGGCCCGCCGGCTCGGCAAGGACGTGCTGATCGTCGACACCGCCGGCCGCCTCAGCATCGACGCCGAGCTCATGGAGCAGGTGCGCTCCATCTCCAAAGAGGTCGAGCCCCACTACACGTTCCTGGTCATCGACGCCATGATCGGCCAGGAGTCGGTCAGCACCGCCGAGGCCTTCAACGACACCCTGGCCCTCGACGGGGTCATCCTCACCAAGCTCGACGGCGACGCTCGCGGCGGCGCCGCCCTCAGCGTGAAGGAGGTGGTGGGCAAGCCCATCGCCTTCGCCTCCACCGGCGAGCGGCTCGAGGACTTCGACCAGTTCGACGCCGAGCGGATGGCCGGCCGCATCCTCGGCATGGGCGACGTGCTGGGCCTCATCGCCGCCGCCGAGGAGCACTTCGACCAGGCCAGCGCCGAGAAGGCGGCCGAGGCCCTGCTCGAGGGCAGCTTCACCTTCGAGGACTTCCTGGAGCAGATGCAGGCCGTCAAGAAGATGGGGCCGATCAAGGGCCTCATCGGGATGATGCCGGGCGTGCCGAAGGAGGTGCGCGACGCCGACATCGACGAGCGCGAGATCGCCCGGCTCGAAGGCATGATCCACTCGATGACCCTGTACGAGCGGCGCAACCCCGACCTCATCAACGGCAGCCGCAAGCTGCGCATCGCCACCGGCAGCGGGGTCACCACCTCCGAGGTCAACCTGCTGCTGAAGCAGTTCAAGGAGATGCAGCGGATGATGAAGGGCTTGCCTGGCCTGGCCATGCGCAAGCACAAGAAGAACAAAAAAGGTGGTCGAACGACCCCCAAGAAGCGACCGTAGAGAGAGAGAACCAGACAACCATGGCCGTGAAGCTCCGCCTGATGCGGATGGGCAAGACCAAGCAGCCGACCTACCGGGTGGTGGCGGCCGACAGCCGCTCGCCCCGTGACGGCCGGTTCATCGAGATCATCGGCACCTATGAGCCCCGTCAGGAGCCGAGTCGGGTGCAGATCGACGGGGACAAGGCCCTCGGCTACCTCCGCAACGGCGCCCAGCCCACCGACCGGGTCAAGAAGCTGCTGACCCAGACGGGCACCTGGGCCACCTTCGAGGAAGGCAAGGCCAAGCCCACATGAGCAACCTCGACCCCGACCCCGAGCCCGCGGTCGAGGAGGCCGCCGACGGCGGCGGCGGCGGCGTGGCCCAGGCCGTGCTGGAGTACGTGGCCCGCCACATCGTCGACGACCCCGATGCCATCCGGGTCGAGGTCGAGGAGCGTCGCCGCGGCATCGAGCTGCACCTGAACGTGGCTCCCGACGACATGGGCAAGGTCATCGGGCGTCGGGGCCGGGTGGCTCAGGCGCTGCGCACGGTCGTGCGGGCCGCCGGCGCCCGCGAGGGCGTCGAGGTCAACGTCGCCATCGACGACTAGCCGGCCGCTCCGTGCTCCTCGAGGTGGGGCGGATCCTCCGGGCCCACGGGGTGAAGGGCGAGGTCGTCGTGCGGTTCACCTCCGACCGGGCGGAGCGTCGCGCCGTCGGCTCGGTGGTGCAGGGCCCGGGAGGGCCGCTCACCGTGGAACGGGCCCGTCACAGCCCGGGCGGCGACTGGGTGGTGAAGTACGCCGAGGTCCCCGACCGGGACACGGCCGAGACGCTGCACGGCTCGGTGCTGCAGGCCGAGGCCATCGACGACCCCGACGAGCTGTGGGTGCATGAGCTGCTCGGGTCGGTCGTGGTCGATCAGGACGGCGTGGAGCGCGGCACGATCACCGAGGTCCACGAGGGGAGCGGCTCCGACCTCCTCCTCCTCGACACCGGCCACCTGGTGCCCGTCACCTTCGTGGTGGGCAAGGCGCCGGGCCGCATCGACGTCGACGTCCCCGAGGGCCTGTTCGAGCTGTGACGTCTGTTCGCTCCGGGCCAGAAGGCGGCATCCTGCCGCCGTCGCAAGCTGGCGTCGTCAGTTGCTCTTCTTGCCCTTGCTGGTGACCTCGAAGGAGCTCTCGAGCTGGCTGCGGAGCGGCTGGTCGGCGTCCCAGCGGGCGTCGGTGGTCTGGAAGTTGAGCGCGTAGGCCCGCTTCTCGCTGGCCACGAACGTGAGGTTGGAGGCGTGGAGGCGTCCCCCGCCGGCTGCGTAGCGGTACTCCCAGATGGCGCCGTCGAAGCCCTTGAACGTGGTCTCCTCGAGGCGCAGCTCCTCGTAGCCGGCGTGGCTCGCACCGAAGGCGGCGCTGGAGCGCTGCCACGCCTCGAGCGGGTCCTTCGGCTCGTCGGACCAGTCGATGCGGAGGTAGGCGCCGCTGGCCGGATCGGTGAGGTCGGTGCGGGACTTGTCCAGCTTCTTCACCTGCCAGCCGGGCGGGTGGGACACGGCGTAGCCGGCATCGGAGTCCTCGTAGCGCTCCCACCCCGCCGGGACGGCACCGGCCGCAGCGCCCGCCGTGGTGGAGGAGGACCGGCCCTTCGTGGTGGTGCTCGGCTGGGCTCTCGTGCTCGACGGGGCCGCCGCCGTCGCAGCAGCGGTCGTGGCTGTCGTGGCCTGGTCGCCCCCGTCGCCGCCGGCCAGCGACAGGGCGGCGGCGGCGAGAGCGATCAGCACCACGACGGCGGCCAGTCCCAGCAACCACGGCGTGGTGCTCGAGCGGCGGTGGGCCTCTCCCCGGGGAGCGGCCTCCTGCCAGGCCGGCGCCGGTGCCGCCGGGCGCGGGGCCGGGATCGAGGCGGTCGGGGGAGGCGGCGGGGGGAGGGCGGCCACCGTCGCCCCCAGGTCCTGGGTGGGGGCCGGCGCCCCCAGGCTGGTGGCCGCCACGTCGAGCAGCCGGGCCAGCTCGGCCGGGGCGGCTCTGGTGGCCGGGTCCTTCCGCATCGAGGCGGCGAGGAACGGGGCCAGCGACCCGGCTGCGGCGGCGACCGGGATCGGCCCGTGGACGACCTCGCCGAGGGCGGCGAGCCCCGGGGTGTCGCCGTACGGGCCCCCGCCCTGGACGGCGAACCAGAGCGTGGCGCCGAGCGCCCACAGGTCGGCGGCCGCCTCGGCCCGGCGGCCCGAGGCCTGCTCGGGGGCCAGGTAGCCCGGGGACCCGAGCACGCTGCCGGCCAGGGTGAGGTCGCGGTCGTCCTCGACCAGGGCGATGCCGAAGTCGGCCACCTTCACCCGGCCGTCGGGGAGGACCAGCACGTTGCTCGGCTTGACGTCGCGGTGGATCACGCCGGCCTCGTGCAGCGCCTCGAGGGCGCCGAGCACCTGCTGGCCGACCTTGGCGGCCGCCGCGGGCTCGAGCGGCCCGTCGCTGGCCACGATGTCGTGGAGGGTGGGGGCATCGACGTACTCCTGCACGAGGAACACCCGGTCGCCGCCGTCGACCACGTCGTAGATGGCAACCAGGTTCGGGTGGCTGACCCGGGCGGCCACCCTGGCCTCGCGCAGCACGCGGCTGCGGAGGGTGTCCTCGTCGCCGAGCGCCCCCCGGTCGCGCAGCAGCACCTCCTTCACCGCCACCCGGCGCTCGAGCAGGCGGTCCTCGGCCTCCCAGACCGTGCCCATCCCGCCCCGGCCCCGCACCGAGCACAGCGCGTAGCGGTCTGCCACCACGCGCAGCTCAGCCGCCTTGTCGCTCATGCCAACTGGACCTACCCCGCGAATGCGTCAGTCACCCTTGTGGGACGATGCCGCGCCGTGCGGATCGACGTCTTCACCATCTTCCCGGATCTGGTGGACGGCTTCTGCTGGTTCAGCCTCCTCGGCCGGGCCCGCCTGGCCGGCATCGTCGACCTCCGGGTCCACGACCTCCGGTCGGTGGCCACCGACCCCCACCGGGGCGTCGACGACTCGCCCTACGGCGGGGGGGCCGGGATGGTGCTGCGGCCCGAGCCCGTGTTCGACGCGGTTGAGGTGGCCGAGCCGCCGCGCCCGCTCCTGCTTCTCGGCCCGGGCGGCGTGCGGCTGGACCAGGGCGTGGCCCGCCGGCTGGCCGACGGGCCGGGCTTCTCCCTGCTGTGCGGGCGCTACGAGGGGGTCGACGCCCGGGTGGCCGACCACCTCTGCGACGGCGAGCTGTCGATCGGCGACTACGTCCTCGGAGGGGGTGAGGTGGCGGCCTGCGTGGTGGTCGAGGCCGTCACCCGGCTGCTGCCAGGCGTGATGGGCAACGCCGACTCGGCGGGGGAGGAGAGCTTCGGGGCGTCCGGCCTCCTCGAGCACCCGCACTACACCCGGCCGGCGTCGTACCGGGACCACGAGGTGCCCGAGGTCCTCCGGTCGGGCGACCACGGCCGCATCGCCAGCTGGCGGCTGGCCCAGGCGCTGGTGCGCACCGCCGAGCTCCGCCCCGACCTGCTCGCCGCCCGTGGAGGCCTGACCGACGCCGACCGCCGCAGCCTGGCCGAGCACGGGCTGCTCGAGCGGGCGGAGCGGGCGGAGCGGGCACAGGCCAGCCGTGGTGAGCTCCAGGCCGGTGGCTGGCTCTCCGGGCGCCCGCCGCGCTAGGTTGCCAGGTCGCCCTCTACCGCTTCGCCGCGCCAGGAGCCCTGCCATGAACCCCACCGACCTCGTCGACCGCGCCAGCCTTCGCACCGACGTGCCGCCGTTCTCGCCCGGCGACAACCTCAAGGTCCACGTCCGGGTCGTGGAGGGCAGCAAGGAGCGGGTGCAGGTCTTCCAGGGCGACGTCATCGCCCGCTCGGGCTCGGGCGTGCGGGAGACCTTCACCGTGCGCAAGGTCAGCTACGGCGTCGGCGTCGAGCGCATCTTCCCGGTCCACTCGCCGGTGATCCAGAAGATCGAGGTCACCCGCCACGGCAACGTCCGCCGGGCCAAGCTCTACTACCTGCGCGACCTGCGCGGGAAGGCCGCCAAGATCAAGGAGAAGCGGACCGCCCGCTGAGCGCCCTGCCCATGGCGGCTCCCTCAGCCGACGCCGAGCGGCCCCGACGGGTCGAGAACCGGTTCGCCAGGATCGGCCTCGACCTGGTGGTGCTGGTGCTCGCCATCGTCGTCATCACGACCCTGCTGCGCACCCTGGTGGCGCAGGCCTTCTACATCCCGAGCCTGTCGATGTCGCCTCAGCTCGCCGTCGAGGACCGGATCGTGGTGTCCAAGCTTTCCTACCGCCTCCACGACGTGCGGCGGGGCGACGTGGTCGTCTTCGACGCCCCGCCCGAGGCCGATGTCCCGAAGCCCCAGAGGTCGCTGGCGCAGCGGGCGGCGCGCTCGGTGCTCGAGGGGGTCAACGTCGTGAAGCCGACCACCACCGAGTACGTGAAGCGGGTGGTGGGGCTGCCCGGGGAGCAGGTCTCCAGTCGCGACGGCGGGATCTACATCGACGACCGCCTCCTGGTCGAGCCCTACCTCCCCGCCGGCCTGCGCACCGACGACTTCGGCCCCGTCGCCGTGCCGGAGGGGAAGGTTTTCGTGATGGGCGACAACCGGGACTCGTCGTTCGACAGCCGGCGGTTCGGCGCCGTCGCCGAGTCGAGCATCGTGGGCCGTGTCGTGGTGAAGGTCTGGCCGCTGGGGAGCGCCTCCTGGCTGTGACAGGCAGGTACAGTCCACGGGCATCGACGAGCGGGAGGTCGCTGTGAGCGCCGAAGACCTCGAACGGTACGAGACGGAGATCGAGCTTCAGCTGTACCAGGAGTACAAGGCCGTCCTCCCCATGTTCCGCTACGTGGTGGAGACCGAGCGCCGGTTCTACCTGGCCAACGACGTGAAGATGGAGGCTCGCGCCGAAGGCGGCCGCACCTGGTTCGAGATCGAGCTGGTCGACGCCTGGGTGTGGGACATGTACCGCCCCGCCCGCTTCGTCCAGCACGTCCGGGTCGTGACCTTCAAAGACGTCAACATCGAAGAGGTCCCCGAGAAGGAGGTCTGACCCACCTCGGGTCTGCCCACTTCTGGTTCCCCGGGGACCCAGAAGTGGGCAGACTCGAGGGGTTCTGCGCCGATGTCACAGCGGAGCGGATGCTCTCCAGGTGACCTTGGAGCGGATCGCCCTCGGGCGGGCGGTGGAGGAGCGGGCGGCGGGGTGGTACCGGGGCCACGGGTATGAGGTGGTCGACCGGAACTGGCGGTGCTCGGACGGCGAGATCGACCTGGTCGCCGTGCGGCGGCGGGACCGGCTGGTGGTGTTCTGCGAGGTGAAGGCCCGGCGGAGCGGGCGGTTTGGGACGGCGGCCGAGGCCGTGGGCCGGGACAAGCAGGCCCGGCTGCGGCGGCTGGCGGGCCGGTGGCTGGCTGAGCACCGGGGCGGCGCCTGTGGGGTCAGGTTCGACGTGGCTGCCTGGGACGGCGGCCGCTTCGAGGTGGTCGAAGCGGCGTTCTGAGGTCTTGTCAGCGGCGGATCGGGCGGCGGGTGCGGCGATGGTCCCAGCACGGGCGGTGCCAGTGGCGGCGGTCCTCCGGGGCCAGGAGGGGGACGACCACGAGGTGGCCGGTTCCCGGGCCGATGTCCTGGTCGCAGCCGGGGCAGCGGTAGGCCTTCAGGGCTTGGAAGGGGTGGAGGAACCGCACCTCGATGTCCTCGGCGTCCTCGCCGACCCGCCCGGCCATCAGGCCAGCAGGGCCCAGAGGACGAGCAGGAGGCACACGAGGACGGCCGCAGCCACGATCCAGCCATCGGACCGGCGGCGGTGCTGCCTGCGGGTGGCGTCGAAGCCCATCCCGCTCAGTCTGCTCGCTCCGGCCGTCCATGGCCCTTCGCTCACTTCGGCGGGCGCCAGCGTCACGCCGGCTTGGTACCTTGAGCGGCAGCGCCTCGGCGCCGCGAGCCACCACCCTCGAAAGGGCAGCGTGGGCTCCTCTCCTGGTTCCCTGTCCGGAGGAGCTTGCCCGCGTGCTTGCCTGCGTTCCCACCGCCAGCCTGTTCGGCGTCGACGCCGACCCGGTCACGATCGAGGTGCAGGTCCATGCCGGGCTGCCGTGCACGACGGTGGTCGGCGGGGCCGACGCCACGTGCCGCGAGGCCAAGGAGCGGGTGCGGGCCGCCTTCGCCTCGTGCGGTTTCGCCTGGCCGAACATGCGGGTCACCATCAACCTGTCGCCGGCCTGGCAGAAGAAGCGGGGGTCGGCCATCGACCTGGCCATCGCCGTCGGGGTCCTGCTGGCCTCCTCCCAGCTGCCGCCAGGCTCGGTCGACGGCTACGCCTTCCTGGGCGAGCTGGGGCTCGACGGCGCCGTCCGTCCGGTGGTCGGTGTGGTGCCCCTGGCCGAGGCGGCCGGGGGGC
>JBKJUI010000413.1:0-3491 GCA_046590775.1 Acidimicrobiales bacterium | reverse complement strand
ACTGGAGTGCGGCAGGGCGAGGCTTTCGACGCGGAGCTCGCCCCGCACGAAGTCGACGCTCGGGAGCACCACGCCGAAAGCCTCGCCCTGCCGCACTCCAGTCCCGGCGGCCAGGATGACCATTGCGCGATAGCGCTTCGGCAGTGTCTCCGCCAGGAGAAGCACTTCGGCCGTTGTCGCCGGGACCACCTCGGCCGGCGCCGGGCGAGGAAGTTTGATGGCGACGCATGGTGAGCGGACGATGATCCGGTCCTTGACCGCTGCGCCGAAGATCGCGGCAAGGTAGCGATAGACGACCTCGACGGTCGCCGGTGCGAGCACGTCGCTTCGGCTTCGAACCCACGCCTGCACATCAGACGGGCGAACGGCGGCAAGGGCGCTGTGCTCGAAACTCGGCAGGATGTGGTTCCTGAGGTTGGAGTCCACCTGGTCCGCGGTCGTTCCTCGGTGGACCTGCGACTCCTGCCACTGACGGGCGAAGGAACCGAAGGGGGTCCGGCCGGCGGCAGGATCGATCCACGCCCCTTGCGCCTTGTCCGCCTCGGTCAGGGCAAGGAATCGCTCAGCGTCCGCCTTCCGCTCGAACGTCCTCGACAATTCGCGACCGTTCGGGTCTCGATACCGGGCGCGCCAGCGCCCAGGTCCACGCTTTTCGACGTGTGCCATCTCGGCCTCCAGGGACAGGCCGGACATGCGTTCCGCGTGATCCGGCCGCCTTCCAGAGGGCCGCGAGATTGGCGCGCCAGCCCCGAGCGCACCCACCAGAGTAGAGATTTCCTCGCGGCTCGTCGCGAATGCCTACCGCTGGCGAGCCCGGTCGAGCCACCCCTCGATCTCCGAAGGATCGAAACGGAGGAGGTGCCCCCACTTCAGGAAGGGAATACGGCGCTCGGCAACCAGCCGGCGGACGTGGCGCTGGTTCACGCCGAGGCGCTCGGCCACAGCGGGCAGGTCCATCAACGGCAGGCGGTCGGCTTGGATGGCGGTTGACATGGCGTGTCCTCCTGTAGTGGTGTTCACCTTCACTAGGCCGCTGGGCACCGTGAAATCTCGCGACGCTCCGGTCATCGCCTCAGCCGGGGTGCCGCCTGATGGAGCCCGTCGAACTGCTGCAGTCGTTCGGCCATGCGCCGGGCGGGATCCTCGGACAGCGGCGAGCCCTCCTCAGCGATTGTTGGCGGGGCAACACCAGCGGCCCGATGAAGTCGGTCACGCACAGCATGAGCGGTGAGGGCGTTGGGCGATCGAGAGATGGCGGCGGCGAAAACCTCCTCGGCGTCTTCAAGTCCGGTCCGATCGAGTACCCACGCCGCGTTGTTGTCCCGGCCGCGGGTCATCGCCACGTAGATGCCGGCACGAGTGCTGGCCGGCTCCACTACGCAGATGCCGTGGTCAACGGTGACGCCCTGGTTGCCGTAGCCGGTGACCGCCCAGCCCAGCTCCACATGGCGGGCGACGTAGTCGTTTGGGAGGCGCGTGCTGCCGCGCTGCGGGTCGTTGACGCTCAGCGAGCCGTCCTCGTCGATGGCGGCAACGGTCCAGGTCTGGCGATTGCGTACAGCGGCGCCACCGCTGGTGACCAGCCGGGCATCGTTGCGACGGCTGACGACCTGGTCACCAACGAAGGCCCTGGTCCCATCCGCGAGGGCAACACATGGCCCCTGCTGGAGCGGATTGCGTCGGCGTTGGATCTCGACATTGATGGCCCGGGCCGTGGCGGCTGACGCCGTGGTGACGGCAACAATGGCGCCGCCTCCGCTCAGTTGCTGGTGCTGGCGGGCCACCCGGTCCGCCAACACGGCGGGGTGGACGGTGCGTAGCCGATCGTGCCCGGCGTAGACGGCGGCGGCGGCCGGGTCGCCCCGGCGGAGGAGCAGGCTGGCCTCGGCTTGCCAAGGCTCCCCGAAGCGCCGGACCTCCTCCAGATGATGAGCGGCGAACGCCTCGCACCAATCGGCGAACATGCCTCCCCGGCCGACGGCGGGGAGCTGGTCCGGGTCGCCCACGCACACCAGCCGCCAACTGTGGTGATCGGCCAAAACCACCAGGCGAGCCAGGTCCTCGGTTGCGACCATCCCGGCCTCGTCGAGAATCAGCGTGGTGTCCGGCGGCAGTCGCCACTCGGGGTGCGGGCCGTTCGGGCGGCTGTGGTCGTAGAGCAGCTTGGCCAGGGTGGTGGCCGGCGTCGCGGTCTCCTGGCCGAGGACGTCGGCGGCCTTCCCTGATGGAGCCAGGCCGACCACGGCTCGACCCTGCTCCCGAAGCGAAGCAACCGCCGAGGCCAACATTGTCGTCTTGCCCGTCCCGGCCGGACCGACGACCAGCACCAGGCGCCGGTCTCCGGCGACGTCGCGGGCCGCCACCGCCTGTGCCTCCCTGTCGGCCCTGACCGTCGGCCCGTCGGCGACGTTGAGACCGGCCCACTCGAGCAGCCGGGCCTCCTGGTGCATTACGGCCGAGGCGCTGAGGCGGCGGTCCACGACGTGTTCACTGATGGGCCGACCGTCACGCCTACAGGGCGCTCCAGGTGCTGCGCAGGGGTGTAGCTCGACACAGTGGCCGGCCGCTCGCTCACTCAGTTCGTCGACTACCCGGATGGCTTCAGCGGCCGTAGTCGCCACGTCGGCCGGCAAGCGAGCGGCGATCTCCCGGGCCAGGTCGGCCTTCAGCCACGTCGACGACGACAAGGCGACGGCGTCCAGCGCGGCCACGATCACGGACTCGTCGTCCGGGGCCGTGGCTCCCGGTAGCCGACGCTGGCCGTCTGGAAGACCAAGAGCCTCGAAGCCGGCGTGACTGACTCGCTCGGCCCACTCAGCCCGGAGGCGGTCGGCCTCGACCGGCTCGGACTTGCCCGGCCGACTGGCCAGCACGGCCGAGCGCTCCAGGCGGTAGAGGCTGCGGGGATCGGGCTCCGCTCCGTCATGGTCATCCACCCAGTCGGCCACGGCCTTGGCTAGCTGGGCCTCCACCTGGGCGTTGCGCTGGGAGAACAGCGTGAGCAGCCCTTCGGGCACGCCTTCGATGTCGGCGTGGCCCTCGGCAATCGGCCCCCAAGAGACGCCCAGGCGGGCCGACAGTTCCGAGCGGAGCGCAGCAGCGTAGACCCAACCGATCGTGCGCTGCTGGTACTTGAGGAACCGAGCGTCGATGGAGAGCCATTTCCCCGTCGGGTCCTGGGCCTTGGCCCAGATCACGGCGTGTGTGTGGAGCTGAGGATCGGCCAGCCGGCTGGTGTGCTGGCGGAACAGTGCGGCTACCAGGCCCTGGGTGTCGACTTGGTGAATGCCGTCCTTGCCTCGTCGGCTCACCCCGCCGTGGTGCTCCAGCCAGTCCAGGGCGGCGACCACGGCCGCGTCGTGGGCGGCTAGTACCTCGACCCGCACGAAGGGCTCGGGGCTCAGCGCCCACAGAACCGAGACGCTCTTGGGTGCCGAGAACGTGGCGTCGTACGCCCGCGCCGACTTGGGTCCGAAGCCTCGACCAAGTCG
>JBKJUI010000220.1:0-5452 GCA_046590775.1 Acidimicrobiales bacterium | reverse complement strand
CCGAGAAGTCACGAGCGGCCTCGAGAAGCGCCTTGCACAGGTAGGCCGGGTCTCGGCCAGGCTCCCGACGGAGGGTGGCCGCCACCCGCTCCTCGCCGAACAGCACCTCGCCGTTGCGGGCCTCGGTGAGGCCGTCGGTGTAGAGCAGCAGGAGGTCGCCCTCGTCGAGCGCCACCTCCTTGGACGAGAAGGTGCCGTCGGGGTCGAGGGTGAGCAGGGGCCCGCTGGCCCGCAGGGGGCGCACCTCGCCGTCGTGCCAGAGCCAGGCCGGCGGGTGCCCGGCCGAGCACACCCGCAGGGTCGACGCCTCGAGGTCGAAGACCACGACGCAGAGCGACACCAGCTCGTCCGGCTGCCCCGAGGCGAACATGACCTTGTTCAGCTCCTCGACCGCCTGCCCCGGGTCCCGGTACCGCTCGAGGAAGGCCCGCAGCAGGTACTTCACCTGGAAGGCGGTGATCGAGGGCTCGATGCCGTGGCCGGCCACGTCGCCGATGACGGCGGCGAAGCGGGAGGGCGCCGTCCGGTACAGGTCGTAGAAGTCGCCGGCCATCGAGCCGGTGCCGGGCTCGTACACGGTGCCGACCTCGAAGCCCTCGACCGCAGGGAGCTCGGACGGCGCCAGCCGCTGCGCCCAGCGGCGGGGCGCCAGGTCGGCCTGCTGCATGACCTCCTCGGCCCGGCGCAGCAGCATCGACCGCTGCTCGGCGAGCTCGGCCTCGATGATGAAGCGCCGCCCGTAGCCGATGCTCATGGCCAGGGGCACCGTGCACAGAACGAGCGGGACCGCCGTCCACCGGGCGCCCCCCACGGCCCCGGCGGCCAGCGCCAGGGCCAGGACGGCGTAGAGGAGGGTGGTGTGGAGCTCCTTGCGGTAGGCCGCTCGCGACAGCTCGGCGGCCTCGTCGTCGCCGCCGGATCGCTGCAGGGTGCGCTCGATCCGCCCCAAGGCCCGTCGCAGGCGGCGGGCCGATCGCCCCCACAGCACGACCGAGACCAGGCAGGCCAGCGCCAGCACCCCTTCGGCGGCCCGCACCGCCCAGCCGAACCCGTCGGACAGGGTGACAGCGAGCAGCGGGCTGGCGAGCGCCGGATCAGCCACCGCGCCGCCGGACCCTGATCTTCAGCGGCGTGGGCCCGAGCTGGAAGTGCTCGCGGATCTTGCGCTCGATGTAGCGCAGGTACGTGGGGGGCAGGTCCCGGTTGGCGAACAGGGTGAAGGTCGGCGGGTGGATGGCCCCCTGGGTGGCGTACTGGATCTTGGCGTTGGGCGGCGGGTGGGCGGCCTGGGCCGCCTGCACCACCCGGTTGAGCACGGCAGTGGGCACGCGGGTGGAGTACGCCTCCTCGGCCTGGTTCAGGGCCGGCAGGAGCTTGTGCACGCCGAGGCCGGTGAGGGCGCTGACCTTCAGCACCGGGGCGTAGGTGAGGAAGGCCAGCATGTCGGCCACCTGGTGCTGCACCTCGGCCTTGCGCTCCTCGTTCAGCAGCTCCCACTTGTTGAGCACGATGACGACCGGGCTGCCGGCGGCGTCGATGCGCTCGGCCAGGCGCTGGTCCTGGTGGGTGACGCCCTCGGTGGCGTCGATGACCAGGAGGGCGGTGTCGGACTTGTCGATGGACTGGAGCGCCCGCACGAGCGAGTAGTACTCCGGGCCCTCGGCCTCCTTGCCCCTCCGCCGGAGGCCGGCGGTGTCGACGAAGCGGATCCGACCCTCCTCGGTCTCGAGCACCGTGTCGACGCTGTCCCTGGTCGTGCCGGCCAGGTCGTGGACGACCGAGCGCTCCTCGCCCACGAGCCGGTTGAAGAGCGTCGACTTGCCGACGTTGGGGCGCCCGACGATGGCCACGGAGAAGGCCACGTCCCCGGGCTTCTCCTCGTCCTCGACCTCCTCGGGCTCATCGGGGGGCGGCGGCAGGGCGGCGACGACCAGGTCGAGCAGGTCACCCGTCCCGCGACCGTGGATCGCCGAGACCGGCAGCGGGTCGCCCAGACCGAGGGCGGCGAACTCCCAGATGTCGGGCTCACGGTTCTCGGAGTCGACCTTGTTGGCCACGACGAAGCTGGGGCGGGCGAGCCGGCGCAGCAGGGCGGCCATGCGCTCGTCCTCGTTGGTCACGCCGATGGTGGAGTCGACGACGAGGAGCACGACGTCGGCGGCGGCGATGGCGCGCTCGGACTGCTCGGTGACCTTGGCGTCGAGGTCGTTGCCGCCGGGGAGCCAGCCGCCCGTGTCGACCAGGGTGAAGGAGCGGCCGGCCCAGTCGGCCTCGACCTCCTTGCGGTCGCGGGTCACCCCCGGGGTGTCCTCGACGATGGCGTCGCGCCGGCCGGTGATGCGGTTCACCAGCGTCGACTTCCCGACGTTGGGGCGACCCACGATGGCGACTGTCGGCAGGGAGGGATTGGATGAGGGCATCAGGCGGCGTCCAGGGCTCGGCGGAGGGACAGCCCGTCGGCGGCCACGACCTCGACCGGCCGGGGCAGGTCGTCGGGCGTGGTGCCGTCGAGGAAGCGGCCGTCGTTGAGGCAGACGTCAGGCAGCAGGTAGCGCTCGCCCTCGGGCTCGGCGGCCAGCGCCCGGGCCAGGTCGGCGCCGGTGAGGAGGCCCGCCACCGCGGTGTTCCCGCCGAAGAACTCGTTGCGCACGGCCAGCACCCGGGCCCGGTCGCCGACGAGCGGCGCCAGCACGGCCGCCCCGTAGGTGCCGGTCACGATGCACGCAGGGGCCCGCCGCGACGGTCGGATGGCCATGCCCCGGCCGCGACGGCCGGGGGTCGAGTAGCCGACGGGCGAGTCGACGGCCTGGAAGAACCCGTCACGTGGGCCGAGCGGCGCCGTGACCCGGCCCTCCCACTCCAGCCGGAAGGCGGCGGCCATCCCCACCCCGTTCTCGTGCTGGGTGAAGCCCTCGTACACCTCGGCGGCTGGGAAGGGGCGGCCGGCCATCAGGTAGTACTCGTCGCTGGCCCACACCACGCGTCGGCCGAGGGTCTGGCGGAACGTGGCCTGCCAGCGCCCCACGGCGTCGAGGACCGCGGCGGCCTCCTCGACGGTGTGCGGTCGCAGGCCCGGCTCGGTCGAGTGCCGGGACACCCCGAGCGGGACGCAGGCCACGGTGGCCAGCTCGGGGAAGCGGTCGAGCACCCCAGCCAGGGTCCGCTCCAGCACCTCGCCGTCGTTCTGTCCGGGGCACACGACCACCTGGCCGTGGACCTCGATGCCGTGGTCGAGCAGGGCCCGCAGCCACCGCAGGCTGGTGGCGCCCCGGCGGTTGCGCAGCATGGTGGCCCGCACCAGCGGGTCGGTGGCGTGGATCGAGACGTAGAGGGGCGACAGGCCCTCGGTGACCACCCGCTCGAGGTCGGCCTCGGTGAAGCGAGTGAGGGTGGTGAAGTTCCCGTACAGGAACGACAGCCGGTAGTCGTCGTCCTTCAGGTACAGGCTGGGCCGCAGCCCCTTGGGGAGCTGGTAGATGAAGCAGAACTCGCAGTGGTTGTCGCAGGTGCGGATCTGGTCGAACAGGGCGCTCGACACCTCGGAGCCGAGGGGGGCGCCCGCATCCTTCTCGACCTCGAGGGTCAGCTGCAGCCCGCCGCGCCGGACCTCGACCTCGAGGTCAGGCTCGTCGGCGAGCAGGCGGTACTGAATGACGTCTCGGGGTACCTGGCCACCCATCGACACGATCTCGTCCCCAGGGCGGAGGCCAGCACGATCGGCCGGTGAGCCGGCAGCCACCGCCACGACAGTGGGCAGGGACATGAGGAGAACAGGATAGGCGCCCTCGAGCCATGGGCTGCCGGTAGCGGCGGACTGACCCCTAGCATCGACGCGATGGCGGTCGACGAGGTGCTCCTCGCCCAGCCCCGGGGGTTCTGTGCCGGGGTCGAGATGGCGATCAAAGCCCTGGCCTGGATGGTGCGCGTGTTCGACCCGCCCGTCTACTGCTACCACGAGATCGTCCACAACCAGCTTGTCGTCAACCGCTTCTCCGAGCTGGGCGTGATCTTCGTCGACGCCATCGACCAGGTGCCCGACGGCGCCCCGCTCATGCTGTCGGCCCACGGGTCGGCCCCCTCCGTCGTGGCCGAGGCACGAGCCAAGGGCGGCGTCGTCGTCGACGCCGTCTGCCCCCTCGTCACCAAGGTCCACCACGAGGTGAAGGTGCGGGCCGGCAAGGGCTACGACATCGTCTACGTGGGCCACACCGGCCACGACGAGGCCATCGGCACCATGGCCGTGGCCCCCGAGCACGTCCACCTGGTCGAGACCCCGAGCGACGTGGCCGCCCTCGACCTGCCGTCGGACCAGCCCGTCGCCTTCCTGGCCCAGACCACGCTCTCGCTCGACGAGTGGAGCGACGTCCTCCAGTCCGCCAAGGGCAAGTGGCCCGAGCTGTGGCAGCCGGGCCGCAGCGACCTCTGCTACGCCACCACGAACCGGCAGACCGCCCTCAAGGAGATCGCCCACAAGGCCGACGCCGTGGTCGTCATCGGCTCGGACAACTCCTCCAACACCAAGGCGCTGGCCAAGGTGGCCGTCGGCATGGGCTGCCCCCGTGTGCTGCGGGTGAACGGGCCGGCCGAGCTGCCCGACGACCTCTCCGGCGTCGTCGGGGTCACGGCCGGAGCCTCGGCGCCCGAGGAGCTGGTCGAGGGCGTCATCGCCCGGCTGGCCCCCCTCCGGGGCGTCACCCTGGTCGACGTGCTGTCCGAGGACGAGTACTTCCCGCCCCCGCCCGAGCTGCGCAAGGTCCTCGACGCCGTCGGCGCCCTCCTGAGCGTCAGCCTGGCCGGCCCGTTCGCCGGCACCAGCGTCCTGCTCGACGACCGCACCGTGCAGGCCGTCGACGTCCTCGACACCCTCGTCGCCGGCTGAGTCCCCGAGCCCTCAGCGAGGAACGACCAGGCGGCCGATGGCGGCCTCGGCCTGTGCTGACGCGGTGCCGTCGCCGTACGGGCTGGGCTCGGCCGCCAGGCGGGCGTGCAGGCCCGGGAGGTCGCCCCACAGGGCGGCCACCGCGGAGGTGACCGCCGGCCCCGGCTCGACCAGCTGGGCCCAGATGCCCACGACCTCGGGGCGCTCGGTGGACCGGCGGACCACGACCACGGGACGGCCCAGCACGGTCACCTCCTCCTGTACGCCGCCCGAGTCGGACACGGCGACGCCGCACTCGGCCAGCAGACCGAGGAACGGGACGTAGGGCAGGGGCTCGACCACCTGCAGCCGGGCCAGGAGCGGGCCCAGCCCGCCTGCGGCGACCCGCGCCGCGGTGCGCGGGTGCATCGGCAGCACGACCGGCGCCGGGATCGCGGCCAGGGCGGCGAGCACGGCGGCCAGCGCCCCGCCGTCGGTGTTCTCCGGCCGGTGGATGGTGGCCAGGACGAACCGGCCGGCGTCGAGGCCGTACGCGGCCAGGAGCGCCGCCCGGGACTCGGGCGGGGGCAGGAG
>JBKJUI010000139.1:0-5099 GCA_046590775.1 Acidimicrobiales bacterium | reverse complement strand
CTTGTGGTCCACGGCGAAGAAGCGCCGGATGGTGAAGACGTCGCACACGATGGCGAACGAGCCGATCAGGATGCCGAGCAGCGGGCCGACGCCGGCCGCAAAGCCCACAGCCGGAGCCACGAACGGGAACACCACGTAGGTGAGGGTGCACCGGACGGCGGAGATCAGCATCGAGCGCTGGAAGGAGCCGTAGGCCGACCCGCTGGGAACGCCGGCGGGCCGCTCGCGGATGCGGAGCACCCGCCGCACGACGAGGTCAGCCTTGGAGCGGCGGACGCCGTCAGCCGTGTGGGCCACGGGGCAGCCCCCGGTCGGCGCCGACGGGGCGTGCCGCACAGGGCAGCCGCTGGCCTGCGGGGCGACCGGGACCGAGGAGGGCTCGTCGACCGGCTCGGCCTCGGTCGACGCCGGCTGCATGCCGCCCAGCCTAGGGACGGCCGAAGATCGCGGCCAACCAGCGGCGTGGCCGCGTCGGTAGCCTCCCCGGCGTGCGGGAACCGGGCGGGGCGTGGTCGACCCTGGTGGCCGACGTCCGCTGGTCGACGGGAGCGTGCCTCGCCGCACCGCTCGTGCCCGTGCTCTGGGTGACCACCTGGCTCCTGCCGCTCCTCACCGACTCCGGCCCGGTCGGCGTGCTCCTCTTCTTTCCCCTAGCGCTGCTCTCCATCGGCCTGGCCGGAACGCTTCGGCTCTCGTTTGCCCTGGAGGCGGCGGGCCGGCCGGCGCTGAGCGTGGGAGAGGCAGTGGGCGCGAGCTGGCGCTTCCTCGGGCGGTTCCTTTGCGTCGGCCTCCTCGTCGCCCCGGTTTTCCTCCCCCTGGAGGCGCTGGCCTACGCCCTCTTCGACGGCGACCATGCGACGGTCCCCTACGTCCTGGCGAGCTCTTTCGAGATCGTGGTGATCGACATCATGGGGACCTTCGTCCCGCCCGCGCTGGCGCTCTCCACCTCGAGGGCCACCGAGGCGATACGGCTCGGGTGGCGTGTCCTCCGAGAGGGCTGGGGGCAGCACCGTTGGCACGTGCTCGTCCCGCCGCTGGCCCTGCAGGTCGTGGCGGCGGCCAACCTCGGCAGCCTTCCGCCGGTCGTGCAGGCCGGCCTGCAGGTGGTCTTCGGTACCGCCGGCGTCGTGCTCCGTGGAGCGGTCGTCGCCGCCTGGCTGCGGGCCGTGCCCTCCTCCCCGGATGGTCCGTCGTGGCTCGACGGCCGGCCATCGCCTTCCGGCGTCGCACGATGACCACCCTCCCCGACCCCGCCGAGCACCGCTTCTACGGCGAGCTGGCCGCGTGGTGGCCGTTGATCTCACCACCCGAGGAGTACCTCGAGGAGGCCGCCTATGCCGCCGGCCTCCTCGGATCCGCCTCGATCCCCGTGCGCCAGGTGCTCGAGCTGGGCAGCGGCGGGGGCCACAACGCCGTCCACCTCAAGGCCCGCTTCGAGATGACCCTGGTCGACCTGGCCGAGCCGATGCTCGAGGTCTCGCGTCGGCTCAACCCGGAGTGCGAGCACGAGCAGGGTGACATGCGCACCGTCCGCCTCGGCCGCAGCTTCGACGCCGTCTTCGTGCACGACGCCGTCGACTACATGACCACCGAGGATGACCTCGGGCTGGCGGTCGAGACGGCGTTCGTCCACTGCCGTCCGGGCGGCGTCGTCGTCTTCCTCCCCGACGACACGACCGAGACGTTCCTGCCGTCGAGCGACCACGGGGGCAGCGACGGGGCCGACGGTCGGGGCGTCCGGTTCCTCGAGTGGAGCTGGGATCCCGACCCCGCCGATACGACGTTCCTGACCGAGTACGCCTTCCTGCTGCGGAGCGCCGACCAGTCCGTCCGGATGGTGCACGAGACCCACCGGCTGGGGCTCTTCCCGCGCCTGGTCTGGCTGCGGGCCCTCGGCGAGGCCGGGTTCGAGGCGACGACGTTTCCCGAGGAAACCACCGAGGACCGCACGCCTCGCGACGTGTTCGTCGGCCACCGGCCACGGGGCTGACGACCGGTCGAGCTAGCGGCTCCCCAGGTCCCCACCGCCGGGAGCGGGGAGCCGGAGAGCGGGCAGGGAGCCGTCGATCACCGCCGTGGCGACGTCGGCCAGCTTCAGGTTGTGGCCCCGGGCATGGCTGCGAAGGGCGGCGAACGCCCCTTCCATGTCGATGCCCGCCCGCTCGGCGACCATGCCCTTCGCCTGCTCGATGACGATGCGGGAGTTGAGCGCACCACTCAGCTGCTCGTTGACCAGCTGGGCGTGGATCGTCGCCCGATGCTGGAGGATGGCGATGGTGGCGACATCGGCGAGCGACTGGGCGGCCTCGAGGTCGCCCTCCCGCATCTCCCCCACCTCGTCGTGGAACAGGTTCAGCGCGCCGATGACGGCGCCCCGCAAGCGCATGGGCAGGGCGTGCACCGAGTGGAAGCCGGCGGCGAGCGCCTCGGGGGCGAAGCGCGGCCAGCGGGCGACGAGCGCAGGCAGGTCGTCGCCGATGACCGCCTTGCCCATCCGGTAGCAGTCGAGGCACGGACCCTCCTGTGACTGCAGCTCGAACAGCTCGAGCACGCGCATGGCATCACTGGAGGAGGCCATCACCCGGGGGTCGCCGTCGGGGGCGACGAGCATGATCCCGGCCGCACCGACGTCGAGGACATCGACGCAGCGGTCGGTGAGCCGGGTGAGCAGCTCGACGACGTCGAAGTCGGCCACGAGCGTGTCGGCCAGCTCCACCAGCGTCTTGGCGAGCATCGCCTCCCTAGACATCCCGACCTCCCAGGCGACCTCGAAGGCCGTTCCGCCTCGGACGGGTCGCGAGCAGCCATTGTACGACCACTGAGCAACGCCTCACAACGCAGGATCCTCCATCTCGGCGTCCGGGTCGAAGCGCAGCTTCCGGGCCACGACGTCCTCGGCCACCTCGACCAGGGGAAGGCCGTTGCCAAAGGCGTGGGCCCGCAGCCGGACGAGGGCCTGGCTGATGGTGACCCCGAGCTGGACGGCGACCATGCCCGACGCCTGGTGCACCCGGTACTGGAAGTCTGCGTTGGCCTCGAGCTCGGCGGCGAGCAGACCGGGCGGCGCCTTGGCCTGCAGCAGGAGGACGGCCTGGGCGGCGACATCGGCCATGACCAGCGCATCAGTGTGCTGCTCGCCGGTGAGGGGCCCCGGTCGGTCCCGGTACAGGTTCAGCGCCCCGAGGCGGACAGCCCCGACCTGGAGCGGGAAGCCGAAGATGGCCCTGGCCCCGGCGGCGACCGCAGGACCGGTGAACCCGAGCCAGCGGGGCTCGCTCGGGTCGGCCAGGTCGGGCTCCAGCACGGGACGATCCTGCTGGTATGCGTCCACGCAGGGGCCCTCGCCGATGTCGTACTGCAGCTGCTCGATGAGGGCGCTCACGTCGTCGGTGGTGCAGACCGAGCCACGGGGCTCGTTGCCTGCCATCAGCATGATCCCGGCACCGCTCAGGCCGGTCACCTCGGCACACACCTCGCACAGCCGCTTCGTCTTCAGCTCAGAGGGTCCACCGATGAGCAGGCTGAGGATCCTCAGCCGGCGCTCGCCCGGCACGGCTAGCGCGCCGGCACGGCGACGGGCCTCACGTCGACGTGATCAGCGGATCGCAACCGCACAGCTCAAGGACCCGACGGGCGCGAGCCGACGGCGATCGCACGACGAGCGAGCGCGACATCTGCCCGAGGCGCCCGAGGGTGTCGACGATCACGCCCACCGTCGCCACCCCCATGAACTCCACCCTGCTCAGGTCGACCACGAGGTCGCCCACGTCGAGGGCGATCGCCGCCGACATCACCTCCCGCAGCCGCGCCACCGTGTAGGCGTCATGCTCGCCGAGCAGCGACACGATGCCCCGGTCGGCCTCCCTCTCGAGCACGGCAAGACCCGCGTGGGGGATCTCCACGGACCAGAACTCGAGAAGAGCCACTTGACCTCCTGGCATCCGACGCTGCACCGCGCGCTGCCATGGTCTGGGGCAAGGCTCCCGAGCCGATCAGGCTGGCCCAACACGTGAGAGGGACATGAACGTGTGAAGCCCGAGGGTACTACCGATCCCCTCGAGCCGGCGCCTCACCTGTTCGAGGAACAGCCTCTCCCGAGGCCCTGTGGAGAGTTGATTACCGTGGGTGGCGTGGCCGACCCCCGGGTGCTCTCCCTCGTGCTGGCCGGCGGCGAAGGGAAGCGCCTCGCCCCGCTCACCGCCGACCGGGCCAAGCCCGCCGTGCCGTTCGCCGGGCACTACCGGCTCGTCGACTTCGTGCTGTCGAACCTGGCCAACGGCGGCTTCCTCAAGATCGTCGTGCTCACCCAGTACAAGAGCCACAGCCTCGACCTCCACATCGCCCGGACATGGCGCATGTCGTCCCTGCTCGGGAACTACGTCAGTCCCGTCCCGGCACAGATGCGCAGGGGCCCGCACTGGTTCGCCGGGTCGGCCGACGCCATCTACCAGAACCTCAAGCTGATCGCCGACGAGAAGCCCGAGTACATCTGCGTCTTCGGCGCCGACCACATCTACCGCCTGGACCCGCGCCAGATGATGGCCCAGCACATCGACAGTGGCGCGGCGGTCACCGTGGCCGGCGTGCGGGTGCCCATCGCCGAGGCCAGCGAGACCGGGGTCATCGAGGCGGGCGAGGGCACGGCGATCCGCAGCTTCAAGGAGAAGCCATCGGACCCGGCCTCGCTCCCGGATGACCCCGACCGGGCGTACGCGTCGATGGGCAACTACATCTTCACGGCCAAGGCGCTGGCCGAGGCCGTGTCCATCGACGCCAAGGACGAGCACTCCAAGCACGATGTCGGCGGCGACATCATCCCGATGCTCGTGGCCCAGGGCACGGCCCACGTGCACGACTTCGCCGACAACACAATCCCCGGTGAGAGGGCCAGGGAGCAGGGCTACTGGCGCGACGTCGGCACCCTCGACGCCTACTACGAGGCCCACATGGACCTCATCTCAGTGTTCCCGGTGTTCAATCTCTACAACCGCAGCTGGCCGATCCTCACGTCGATGCCGCCGCTGCCCCCCGCCCGGTTCGACAGCGGTGAGAGCCGCGGGCGGGTGCTGAACTCGATGGTCTGCGCGGGCGCCGTCGTG
>JBKJUI010000095.1:0-4248 GCA_046590775.1 Acidimicrobiales bacterium | reverse complement strand
GCGGCTGACGCAGGCAGCCGCCGGCGACCCACGGGTCGAGTGGCTCGGCCGCATCGACGAGGAGGAGAAGATCCGTCGCCTGCGGGGCGCCCACGTGCTGTGCGCCCCTTCGCTGCGGGGGGAGTCCTTCGGCATGATCCTCCTGGAGGCGATGGACTCCCCCCGCAGCGAAGGGGCGCACAGCACGTGGGCGCCCCGCAGGCGGCGGATCTTCTCGTCTTCGTCGATCCGGCCCAGCCACTCGACCCTCGGGTCGCCGGCGGCTGCCAGCATCAGCCGCTCGGTGTCCGGCCCATCGCTGGCCACCCAGACCCGTGCCGACGCCGGCAGCACCGGCAGGGCGTCGATCAGCACGTCGAGGCCCTTGCGCTCCTCGTGCCGGGAAAGGAAGAGGACGGTCGGCCCCTCGGTCGGCCAGGGGTCGGACTTGGCGAAGCGCTCGACGTCGATCCCGTTGTTCATCAGCACGTACTGCCCGCCCAGGCCCCCCTGCGCCAGCTCGACGGCGTCCTGGGACACCGCGCACCGGATGGTGAGCCGGGCGGCCAGCCAGCGCAAGCCGGGGACCCACCTGTAGGAGGCGCTGGTACCGGCGGCGTGGAAGGTGCCGATCATCGGGGCACTGCTGCACACGAGGCTCGTCACCGTGCACCCCGGAGCGAGCGGCTCGTGCAGGTGGACGACGTCGAACGCCTCGTCGCGCAGGGCGGCGATGGTACGCAGGGCGTTGGACGGATCCGGGGCAACGGGGGCCATGGAACCGTTGGCCGCGGTCGGGATGCTGTTGCCCAGCGGGGTGATGCCGACCTCGGGGGGCGCGCCGTCGCACGGGCCCAGGACCCGCACGTGGTGACCCAGGCTGCGCAACGCCTGCGCCAGCCCGAGCACCTGGCCCTGCACGCCGCCGGGCAGCGAGAGGCTGTACGGAGACACCAGGCCGACACGCACAGGGCGGAGGTTAGCTGTGGCGGCATACTGGCCCCTATGACTTCCGCCACTGAGGCAGTAGACAATCTCACCCGGGCCGAGGCCCAGGAGCGCGCCACCAAGCTGTCGGGTGTCTCCTACACCGTGGCCCTCGACCTGACGACCGGCGAGGAGACCTTCCTCAGTGACACCACCGTTCGCTTCCAGGGCAACCTCGTCGGGCTGAGCACCTTCATCGACCTCGATGCGGTGAGCATCCGGGAGGCGACGCTCAACGGGCGGGTCATCCCCGTCGAGTCCTATGACAAGGCAAAGAGCCGTATCCCCCTGCGCGGCCTGCTGGCCAACAACGTGCTGCGCATCGTGGCCGACTGCGCCTACCAGCACACCGGCGTCGGCATGCACCGATTCGCCGATCCCACCGACGGCAAGGTCTACCTGCACACCCAGTTCGAGCCCTACGACGCCCACCGCGTCTTCACCTGCTTCGACCAGCCGGACATCAAGGCGCGATTCGGGCTCACCATCACCGCGCCGACGGATTGGACGGTGGTGAGCAACAGCCCGTCGACGCGCGAGGGCGATGTCTGGCGATTCTCCCCCACCGAGATCATCTCGACCTACCTGGTCGCCGTCGTCGCCGGCCCGTACCACGAGGTTCGCCAGACCCACGGCCAGGTCGACATGGGCATTTTCTGCCGCGAGTCCCTGGCCCGGTACCTCGACGCCGAGGAGCTGTTCACCCTCACGCGCCAGGGTCTCGACTTCTTCGAGGAGGAGTTCGACTACCCGTACCCGTTCCCCAAGTACGACCAGCTCTTCGTGCCGGAGTTCAACTTCGGCGCCATGGAGAACCCCGGCTGCGTCACGTTCAACGAGTACATGGTGTTCCGGTCGCGCCAGACCGAGGCGGCACACGAGGGTCGGGCGAACACCCTGCTGCACGAGATGGCCCACATGTGGTTCGGCGACCTGGTCACCATGCGCTGGTGGGACGACCTGTGGCTCAACGAGAGCTTCGCCACCTACATGGCCACCCACGCGCTGTCCCAGGCCACCCGCTTCGCCGACGCCTGGGTGCGCTTCGCCGCCGGCACCAAGGCCGGCGCCATGGCCCAGGACCAGATGCCGACCACCCACCCGATCTCCGCCGACATCGTCGACACCGACGCGGTGCGCCTCCACTTCGACGGCATCACCTACCTGAAGGGTGCGTCGACGCTGAAGCAGCTCGTGGCCTGGGTTGGCCAGGACGCCTTTCGCCAGGGGCTCCAGCGCTACTTCCGGAAGTACGAGTGGCGCAACGCCGACTTGGCCGACTTCCTTTCGAACCTCGAGCAGACCAGCGGTCGCAAGCTCACCGAGTGGTCCCAGGAGTGGCTGGAAACGGCCGGCGTCAACACCCTGCGCGCCGACTGCGCGGTGGAGGGTGGCACCTACGGATCGTTCTCTGTCCTTCAGTCCGGCCAGCCGGGGAACGACACGATCCGTTCGCACCGGGTCGCCCTGGGCCTGTACCGCCTGGGCGACGCCGGCCTGGTGCGTGACCGCCGGGTCGAGTTCGACGTGGTCGGCGAGCGCACCGACGTGGCCGAGCTGGCCGGCGAGACCGTCGCCGACCTCCTGCTGCTGAACGACGACGACCTCACCTACGCCAAGGTCCGCCTCGACGAGCGCTCGGTCGCCACCCTCGCCCGCCACCTCAGCGCCATCGTCGACCCGCTGGCCCGCAACCTGTGCTGGGCCGCCACGTGGGACATGGTGCGCGACGGCGATCTGGCCACCCGGCGGTACGTCGAGCTGGTCCTGGCCCACGCCCCGGCCGAAACCGACGACTCCACCCTCGCCCGGCTTCTCGGCCAGGCCGACACCGCGGTCGACGTCTACGGCGACCCCGCCAACCGCGCCGCGGCCCGCGCCGCCCTGGTCGCGGCCGCCCGGGCCGGCTTGGCCGCCGCCGAGCCGGGTAGCGACCGCCAGCTCATCTGGGCCCGCCACCTCCAGTCGGTGGCCGACTCGACCGACGACCTGGCCTTTGTCCGGGGCCTGCTGGACGGCTCCACCGAGGTGCCCGGCCTGGCGGTCGACACGGACCTGCGCTGGCAGGTGGTCATGACCCTGGCGTCCATCGGGGCCGACGACGACGGTGCCCTGATCGAGGCCGAGCTCGAGCGTGACCCGACCGACATCGGCCAGCGACGAGCCGTCTCCTCTCGGGCGTCGCGCCCAACCGCCGACGCCAAGGCGACCGCCTGGGCGCAGCTGACGGGCGACGCCGACCTGCCGCTCGCCACGCTCCGGGCCATGGCCGGCGGGTTCGGGGTCCTGGGGCAGGAGGATCTGCTCGCCCCCTACGTCGAGCCGTACTTCGCCAACGTCACCAAGTTCTGGACCGAGCGCACGCGCGACGAGGCATTGAGCCTGCTGCGTGGCCTGTACCCGGGCTCGCTCATCGGCCAGCAGGTCGTCGACGCCACCGACCGCACCCTGGCCGACGACGCCCTGCCCGGCCCGGTCCGGCGCATCCTGCTCGAGTGCCGGGACGGCATGGCCCGGGCGCTCCGGGCGCGGGCCGCCGACGTGCCGGCGTAGGTCTGCCGCTTTGACCCTCTGCTGCGCCGTCGCCCCCGGCCCGGTGGCGCCCGTCCTCGCCGGAGCCATCAGCCGTGCCGGTGGCGTCGTGGTCGATGCGGCCGATGCCGAGGCGCTGGTGTGGACGGACCCAACCGACGCCGGCGGCCTCGCCGACCTCCTCGCCGCCCGGCCGGATGTCCGGTGGGTGCAGTTACCCTTCGCCGGCGTCGACCGCTTCGCCGAACTCTTCTCCGACGGGCGGACGTGGACGAGCGCCAAGGGCGCCTACTCCGAGCCCGTCGCCGAGCACGCCCTGGCCCTCGGGCTGGCCGGGCTGCGCCAGCTCACCCGCCGGGCGCGCGCACGCTCATGGGGCGACCAGTCTGGCCTGTGCTTGTCGGGGGCGGCGGTGACGATCGTCGGCGGTGGTGGGATCACCGAGGCGTTCCTGCGGCTCCTGGCCCCCTTCGGCGTTCGGTCGACCGTGGTGCGCCGGCGGGTCGGTCCGGTGGCGGGCGCATCACACGTGGTCGGCCCAGAGGGCCTGCATGGCGCGCTGGCCGGCGCCCGCCTCGTCGTGCTGGCTCTCGCCCTCACGCCGGACACCGCAGGCATCATCGGCACCCGCGAGCTGGCGGTCATGGACGGTGACGCCTGGCTGGTGAACGTGGCGCGGGGCGCCCTCGTGGTCACCGACGACCTGGTGGCCGCGCTGCGGGCCGGTGCCAGCTCGATGAGGCGGGCGCC
>JBKJUI010000094.1:0-2834 GCA_046590775.1 Acidimicrobiales bacterium | reverse complement strand
ACCTCGGGGACTACGTGTACGAGGTGCAGGACGAGATCGACGTCGGCGGCGGCGAGGGCGCGGTAGACGGCGAAGGTCGACGCCGAGTAGCGGGCGCAGCAGGTGGCGCCGAGGCGGATTCGATCGGCGCCGTCCCCCCCGAGGGTCCGGGTGCGACCTGTAGGCGACAGCTCGCCACCGGCCTCGAAGCGGTACCAGTACGTGCAGCCGGCGTCCAGGCCGTCGACGTCCACGGTCACCGTTCCGGGCTGCCCGTCGACCTGCACCTCGCCCGAGGCCACCGGGTCGGTCATGTCGGGTTGGCGGGCCACGACCCAGCGGACCGGACCAGCGTGGCCGACAAGGGTCCACAGGAGCACCCGGTCCGACATCGGGTCGAAGCTGGCCACCCCGTGCCGGAAGTGGGGCTTTGGCTCCTCTGCTTCGCCGGACTTGGCGCGCCTCAGCACCACGGTGCGGGGTGGGCAGCAACAGAAGGGCGGGTCACCCGATCACCTCTACCCCACCTGACCCTGGGGCTGCCACCCTTGCCGGACGAAACGGACCGGCCCCCCGTCGCCGTCTACGTCGTTCTGCCCAGGATGTCCGAGATGCTGGCGAGGAAGCTGGGCAGGGCGATCATCACGATGACGACGAGGATGATCCGGCCGACGGTGACGAAGCGGCGGGACCGCACGGCCTCGACCACTGGCCGAAGTCGTGAGAGGCCGACCGTCACGAGCCCGATCCCGGCAACGGGCACCATGACAGGAGCCATGGGACCCAGGAGGAGCAATGGTCCGTGGCCGGCGAGGGCACGGCGGCGCCGGGAGATCAGCGGGAGCGAACGGCTGTATCGACCGGCCAAGGCGGCGACGAGCATCCCGTGCGCCGTCACCAGCGTGGAGAACACCGCGACGGCGAGCCAGGAAGGTCCGACGATCTCGAAGTCGGGGTTCTCCGCCCGCAGGGGCTCGAGGCGCGTGCTCAACACCACCAGGAGCAGGCCACCGAAGGCGACTCCTCCGGGTCTGCCCTGGGGGAGCCAGCGCCGTACGATGAGGTAGAGCGCCCCGGAGGCGCCGCCGAAGAACAGCCCGGTGAAGATGATGAACCCGACGGTGCCGCCCACGGTGATCCTTCCGACCGTCTCGTCGGCCTCGGTCAGCCGGCCCTGGGCCGCATCGCCGGCCGTGGCGGCCAGCAGGCGCATGGCGAGCCGGCCGCCGGCTCCGGCAAGCAGGACGCCCGAGCCAAGGCCGGCGACGGTCGCCACTGCGAGGTACCAGAGGTAGCGCTTGGCCACGAGACCGGCGGATGGCAGCGTCGTCGAGTCCATCCCGTCCGTCGGGACCTCCAGGCGAACGGCGCCCCACCACGCGATCGCGGCGAGCCCCAGCACGACGAGCAGCCCACATGCGATCACCATGACCACAGCGACATTGTCGCGTACCGGCCGCCAAGCGGTCAGATCGGCATGGCCTGCGGGTGCAGGCGGCTACTTGAACCAGACCTTCTCGTAGGACGTGGTCTGGTGGTGGACGAGGAGCACCAGGAGGGCGACGTCGAACAGGAGGTTCAGGTCGATGACGTCGACGATGCCGATGTCTCCGAAGAGGACCGGGATGAGGGCAGCCACCAGCGGCACGACGGCGACCACCACGCCGAGCCGCCAGCCGACCTTCTTCTCGTTGGCGATGAGGTAGGCGGCGGCCCCCGACCCGATCACCACCAAGATGGCGAGGAGGTTGCCGATCAGGGTGATGGTGCTGGAGCCGATGTTGCCCCGGGTGAGAGAGAAGGCGGCGAAGATGTAGGGGGCCCGGAAGGAGTTGCGGAAGAGCAGGGCCACGACCACGTTGGCGTAGAGGAGGAAGACCGCGCCCTGCATCGTCTGGGGCTGTGAGGGGTTGTAGAACTTGCCTTGCACGGGGGCAGTCTGTCAGCGCCGGACCAGGGCCACGGGGGAGCCCGCCATCGAGGCCCGCAGCTGGCCGCAGGCGGCGTCGATGTCGGTGCCTCGGTTGCGGCGCACTGTGACGTTGACGCCGAGCCGCAGGAGCTCGTCCCGGAAGGCCCGGACGGCGGCGGGCGAGGAGCCCGTGGCCGGGTAGCCGGGAGTCGGGTTGAGGGGGATCAGGTTGACGTGGGCACGCAGGCCTCGGGCGATGACGGCCAGGGCTGCGGCCTGCTCGGGGGTGTCGTTGGTCCCGGCGATCAGCGCCCATTCGAACGAGAGGCGGCGGCGGGTGGCCTCGACGTAGCCGGCGCAGGCTTCGATCAGCGCGGCGAGCGGGTAGCGCCGGCCGAGGGGGACCAGCTCGTTGCGCAGCTCGTCGGTGGCGGCGTGCAGCGACACAGCCAGGTTGACGGGCAGGTCGGCGGCGGCGAGGCGGGAGATGCCCGGCACCACCCCGACCGTGGAGATCGTCAGGTGGCGGGCCGAGATCCCGAGGTCGTCGTGCAGGACGTGGACCGCAGCCCACACCCGGTCGGTGTTGGCCAGCGGCTCGCCCATGCCCATGAACACGACGTTGCCGAGCCGCCGGCCCGAGGCGGCGGCGGTGGCCCGGGCCCGCACGACCTGCTCGACGATCTCCCCGGCGCTGAGGTGGCGCTCGAAGCCCAGCTGGCCGGTGGCACAGAACGTGCAGCCCATGGCGCATCCCGCCTGGCTCGAGACGCACACGGTGGTCCGCTCTGGGTAGTGCATGAGGACGGTCTCCACCCGCTCACGGCCGGGTGGGTCCAGCTCCCACAGCCACTTGACCGTCTCGCCGTCGTCGGACGCCGACTCGTGGACCAGGTGCAGCCCCGGCCTCAGCTCGGGCGCCTCGGCCAGGCGTCCCCGCAGC
>JBKJUI010000032.1:0-4698 GCA_046590775.1 Acidimicrobiales bacterium | reverse complement strand
CATCCCCCGCTGTTTGGCGAGCGGCACCGAGGCCGACGGCCCTACGCTCGCACCGTGCACCGCCGCTCCTCGAGCTCGGCCTGAACCAGGGCCGCGCTGGCGCCTTGTCCCTCCCCGGGCCGCCGGCGCTCAACCTCGAGGCCCTTGGCACCGCGGTGGCCATGGATGCCGGGCGAAGCTGGACCGTCGGGCGCGAGCTGGCCAACGACGTCGTCCTGGCCCTCCCGGAGGTCTCACGGCACCACGTCCGGTTCGAGCACCGGCGGGACGTCGGATGGGTCCTCGTCGACCTCGGCAGCTCGAACGGCACCTGGATCGACGGGCAGCGGGTCTCCGAGATGGTCATCAGGCATGCCTGTGATGCGTGGCTCGGGGCGATCGGGCACGGGGTGCTGGTCCACCTGTCGCCCTCGCAGGGCGCTGGGGGGCCTCCACCGCCGGGCCCGCCCGCAGGCCAGGACGGCACGGCGCCGCCGACCCGGATGAACCCAGCCGTGGGCGAGGCGCCTGAGCCCCGGTCGGCGGCGGCGCCGTTCGGGTTCGCCTCCGCCGCCGGTCGCACGCTCGTCGTCGGTCGGGACGTGAACGCCGACCTGGTCATCTCCGACCTCACCGTCTCGAGGAGCCACGCCAACCTCCGCTTCCTCGGGGACGGGCGGGTCGACGTGACGGACCTCTCGAGCGGGAACGGCACGTTCCTGAACGGCTCGCGCATCCGACAGGCCGTGGCCGAGCCCGGTGACCTCGTGACGTTCGGCTGGTCCCAGCCGTATCACCTGACCACCCAGGGCCTGGTGCCCTACGCGTCACCCTCGGCGGCTTCCCTCGTGGCCGACGACCTCGTCGTGACGACGTCCTCGGGGAAGACGATCCTCGACCACGTCAGCTTCGCCCTCGAGCCCGGCCAGCTGCTCGCCGTGGTGGGCACCACGGGCGCCGGGAAGAGCACGCTGACCAAGGCGCTGACCGGGTTCCGCCCGGCCGATGGCGGCCGCGTCGTGCTCGACGGCCGCGACCTCTACGCCTCGCTCGACGAGCTCCAGCCGCAGATCGGCTACGTGCCTCAGGACGACATCCTGCACACCCAGCTCCGGCTGCGGGCCGCACTCGAGTACGCGGCGCGCCTTCGCTTCCCCGTCGACGTTCCGGCGGCCGACCGCTCGGCCCGGGTGGTCGAGGTGATGAAGGAGCTGGGACTGACCCAGCACGCCGACACCCGGATCCAGTCGCTGTCCGGTGGTCAGCGCAAACGGACGAGCGTCGCCCTCGAGCTGCTGACGAGACCGGCGCTACTGCTCCTCGACGAGCCGACGTCCGGTCTTGACCCGGGCTATGAGAAGAAGGTCATGGAGCTGCTGCGCTCCCTGGCCGACGGCGACCGCACCGTCGTGGTCGTCACCCACAGCGTGCAGTCCCTCCACCTGTGCGACCGGGTCCTGTTCCTGGAGCCGGGGGGGCGCGTCGCCTTCTATGGGCCGGCCGACGAGGCCAAGGCGTTCTTCGGACAGCCCGACTTCCCCGAGATCTTCAGCCTCCTCGAGGAGGACGTCGCCGGCGAGTGGGCGGCGCGCCTGCGGGCGTCCCCGTTGCACGAGCGCTACCTGGGCGCTCCGATGCGCGGCGTCCCGCCCCCTCCCACCGGCGCCAGCGTCGCCGTCCCCTCCTCCCGTCCGCGTCGGGACGCCGGGCAGCAGTGGGTGACCCTGGTGCGCCGGCAGAGCGCGGTGATGGCCGCCGACCGCAAGCAGTTCGGCATGCTCCTGGCGGCGACGGTCATCGGCGGACTGGCCATCCTGGCTGCGCTCCAGGGGCACGCCCTCGATCCGAACGAGCTTCCGCCCGTCGACGCCCGCAAGCTCCTGGGCACACTGGGCCTGGCGGCCTCGGTCCTGGGCGCCGCCGCCGGCCTGCGGGAGATCGTGAAGGAGCGGGCCATCCTCGACCGTGAACGGGCCACCGGGCTGTCGATGAGCGCCTACCTCCTCTCCAAGGCGGCGGTCATCGGCGTCGCCTGCCTGGTGCAGGCCACCCTTCTCACCATCCTGTCCACGCTGCGGGCGGCGGGCCCACCCGACGGGGCGCTCCTGCCCACGGGCCGGATCGAGCTCATCCTCGGCGCGGCGGCGATGACGTTCGTCGGCATGACGCTCGGCCTCCTGATCAGCTCGGTCGTCGCCACCTCGGAGCAGGCGATGAGCCTGGTCGTGCTGGTGATCATCTTCGAGTACCTGCTCTCGGGGGCGGCCGTCGACCTCTCCGACAAGCCGGTCCTGCGGGTGCCGGCCTACGTCGCCGGCTCGAACTGGGGCGTCGCGGCGATGGCCTCGACCAGTGACCTGCCGACGCTCGACGGCTGCGAGCCGGGAGGAGCCAGCCTCTTCGGCACCGGGCTGTCCTGTGACGGCCGGTGGACCCACTCGCCCGCCCAGTGGCTCTGGAACATGGGCGGGATGGCGGTCCTGGCCTCGACCACCCTCGGGCTCACGCTGTGGATCCTGGTGCGCCAGTACCGGCCGAAGCCCACCCGGCGTCGAGCCTGACGCCGCCGCGGTGAGCGGCGGCGACCGGAACCAGCCGAACGACCTTCAGCCCCTCTCGGCCAACTGTCGCTGAGGCGCCGGGCGGAGCTGGTGGTGCTCGGGCGGCCGTCGCGGGTGCCAGGATGGCCACCACGTTGACGGAGCGAGGCGAACACCCCCAAAGGCGGCGGCCGAGTGCCGGCGTCCGGCGCAACCGGCGGCTGGTCGCAGGCGGCGCCATCGTCGCCGTGGCGGTGGTCGCCACCATCGTCACGGTGATGAGCCGGGGCGGCGGCGAGGAGCGCCTCGACGACGCGGGGGGCCGCTCAGCCACGACGACGAGCCCGGTCGGCGGGCGGCGGGGAAACGGTCGCGCCGTGACCCTCGCCTTCGGCGGCGACGTGCACTTCGAGGGCCAGATCCGCCAGCGCCTCCGGACGGCTCCGACGGCCGTGCTGGCCGGTGTCGCCCCCCTCCTGCGGAGCGCCGACATCGCCATCGTCAACCTGGAGACCGCCGTCACGACCAGGGGCACCAAGGCGTTAGGCAAGCAGTACGCCTTCCGGGCGCCGCCGGCGGCCTTCGACGCGCTCCGCTCCGGGGGGGTCGACGTCGCGAGCATGGCCAACAACCACGGCATGGACTACGGCCAGGTCGGACTGGAGGACAGCCTGGACGCCGCAGGCTCGGCCGGGTTCCCCGTCGTCGGCATCGGCCGGAACGCCGCCGAGGCCTACCAGCCGTGGGTGAAGGAGGTCGGCGGCCAGCGGATCGCGGTGATCGGGGCCACCCAGGTGCTGGACGACGAGCTGATCTCGACCTGGACGGCCACCGACTCACAGCCCGGCCTGGCCTCGGCCAAGCAGGTCGACCGCCTCACGGCCGCCGTCCGGGCGGCACGGGCCCAGGCCGACACGGTCGTCGTCGTCCTCCACTGGGGGACGGAGGGCCAGACCTGCCCGAACGAGGCGCAGCCGGTGCTGGCCCGGGCCCTGGCCGAGGCCGGCGCCGACGTGATCGTCGGGGGCCACGCCCACCGCCTTCAGGGTGCCGGGAGGCTGGGAGGTTCGTTCGTCGCCTACGGCCTCGGGAACTTCGCCTTCTACGCCGACCGCGGCCCGGGCACCGAGACCGGCGTCCTCACCGTGACGGTCACCGGCCGCGATGTCGACGCCTACCGCTGGGCACCTGCGCAGCTCGTCGGCCAGCTGCCCCGTCCCCTCAAGGGAACCGCCGCCGACCAGGCGCTGCGGGCCTGGGAGTCACTCCGAGGCTGCACGGGGCTGACGAAGTAGGCGGCGGCGAGGCGCGGCGAGACGGCCGATCCCCGCTACGCCTTTGGCGTTGAGCCGGCGGCGGTGGCCTCGTCGAGACCGATGACGCTCGGCCCGGGCACCTTGGTCACGCGGTCACGGGCGCGAGCTCTTTCCCTTGCGGGTGTCCGTGGTCGGCGGGGCTCCCAGCGACTCGTAGACCGTCACCGGGTTTGCCGCTGGGGCCAGCCTGCTGCCGGCGGGGGGTCGGTGCGGGTCACGGTGCCGGCCGGCAACGTGGGGCTGGTCTCGTCGACGTTCCTGAACGGGAAGCCGGCGGCGGTGAGCCGTTTGGCCGCCTCGAGGGCGGGCAGGTTGGCCACGTCGGGCACCGGGCCAGGACCGACGGGTCAGCCGTCACCTCCTCACGCAACACCTTCACCGCCACCGCCGCCCCGCTCTCCGGGTCGACCGAGCGGTGCACCACGCCGACCGAGCCGCGCCCCAGCACCTCCCCCAACACGTACGGCCCGAGCTGCACAGCCGAAGAGTCTGCAACAACGAGCGAGAGGGACGAGGCCCGACGCCGCGATCACCGCGTCGGGTGAGATCTTCTCTCGACCTCTCGGGGTTGTCCGCCACAGCAACGCGACGGGCGAGGTGGACCGCACGCTGGTGGGGATCCCCGCCTGACCGGGCCGACACCCTCAGGCCGGCGTGGTCAAGCCCGATCGTGCCCGTTGGGCTCGTTCCGGTCGGGCTGAACGTCAGGGCGGTCGACCGCAGCTTCGTCGCCGGCTGCGTCTGCCTGGTCCGGCGCAGCTCCAGAGGCGCCGTCGTGACCGACCTCCGTGCCGCGCTCGTCCGGGACCGGCACCGGCACCGGCACCGGTGGGGAGGCCGGCGGCGGGGAGGCCGGCGGCGGC